>JAGODW010000028.1 GCA_017998025.1 Spirochaetales bacterium | reverse complement strand
CTGTAATCCTGGCGATAGTGCTTATCTTTTCCGTAGTCGTTATGCTCTCTAACCTGCTCGTTGATATTACGTATCCGCTTCTCGATCCGCGAGCGGAGTATAAAAGGAAAGGAGGAGAAGAATGATGGATGATTCGGAACGACAGTACAGCCTTACGAAAGATGCTTTTAATCGTCTCGTAGCAAATAAATTAGCCATTATCGGACTGGTCGTAATCGTATTGTTGATTCTTGTGGCGGTGTTCGGTCCTCTCCTCACCCCCTATGATTTCCTTTCTCAGGATCTTACCGCACGCAATGCTCCGCCTTCGGAAAAACACTGGTTTGGAACAGACGATTTAGGCCGCGATATACTAAGCAGGGTGATCTACGGTGCTCGCACTGCCGTGATCGTGGCATTCTCCGTTACCATCCTGAGTTTTCTTATTGGAATAATCCTTGGATCGATAGCCGGGTACATGGGAGGAAAGGTAGACTCGTTCATAACCTGGCTCATCGATATTACCATGTCCGTACCTTCGCTCCTTATAGTTATTGTTATCAATGTGTCCTTAAAGCCGACGCTGGTAAACTGGATGGATGCACAATTCATGGCAACGCACAACGAATTCTGGCGCAATACGATTATTGTAGATTTCGGGATCGTTTTTGGTTCGCTTGCCTTAATTAAGTGGCCTAAAGCTGCGCGGCTTATCCGGGGTCAAATTCTCTCCATCCGGAACAAGAATTATGTGATAGCGGCAAAGGCAATCGGTGTACCAACTCCAAAGATCCTTACTTCGTATGTCATCCCCAATGCGATTGGCCCCATCATTGTGTTATTCAGCGCTACGCTGGGGGAGGCAATGGTGCTTGAGTCTTCCTTCAGTTTTCTCGGGGTAGGAGTCCGTCCTCCTATGCCAAGCTGGGGCAACATGATCAGCGACGGCTTGCGAGTGTGGCAGGTATACCCACATATTTTAGCAGCGCCCGCGATCGTATTGGGAATTGTTACAATCGCGTTCAGTTTCCTGGGAGACGGCCTGAACGATGCGCTGAATCCCCGGCAGTGGAAATAGCGTTTTTCGAAAGGAGAATGGCGTGACCAATCTACTGGAAGTGAAGAATCTAGAGACTCGGTTCAGAGCACGCTCAGGGTACGTATATGCGGTGAATGGTGTTTCATTCCATGTACAAAAAGGTGAAATGCTCGGTGTCGTAGGGGAAAGTGGCTGTGGTAAAAGCGTTACGATGATGAGCCTCATTAAACTGTTGCCCCCTTCTGCGCAAATAACGAACGGAAGCGTACTGCTGGAAGATCTTGAGCTAACGAAAGCAAATAAAAAGGTGATGAATATTGTTCGAGGTTCCAAAGTGGGTATGATCTTCCAGGACCCCATGACCTCCCTCAACCCCTTTCTTAAAATAGGATTGCAGTTATCGGAAGGTCTTGTATGCCATAAAGGTATGAAGATGAAAGATGCACTGGAAAAAAGTGCTGCATACCTCGATATGGTTGGTATTTCCAACAGCAAGCACCGACTTGACGAATACCCCCATCAGCTTTCCGGCGGTATGCGGCAACGGGTCATGATTGCCATGGCCCTCCTTAACGAGCCATCCCTTATCATAGCAGACGAACCGACAACTGCCCTTGATGTAACGATTCAGGCTCAGATCGTAGAGCTTGTAAAGGACATCCGGGCGAAACTCCACACTTCGATTATCTGGATCACCCATGACCTAAGTTTGCTGGCAGGAATGGTTGACCGGATTATGGTGATGTACGCAGGTACCGTTGTAGAAGAGGCAGTCCTTGACGACATCTATAAGGACCCCCGGCATCCCTATACTATAGGGCTTCTTAATTCAATACCAAGAGTGAGTGCCTCAAAAGGCAAGCGGCTATCATCTATCGGCGGCTCGCCTCCAAACCTGTTTGTAAAACCGGTGAGTTGTCCCTTTGCACCCCGCTGCCAATATAAAATTGAGCGCTGCGAGCGGGAAATACCCACGCTCACAATGGTTCCAGGAGCAGATGAAAACTCTCAGCATCGTATCGCCTGCTGGATCGATATCCGGGGGAAAAAATGAACTCGACAAACTCAACAAACTCAATGAACCACGCAATTCCAATAAACCAAACACCCCTTCTTCGTGTCCGTAACCTGGTTAAGCATTTTCCCGTGAAATTGGGAGCTTTTGGCGAGCGCTCGGCTATTGTTCGGGCTATCGATGATATCTCGTTCGACATCTACAGGGGAGAGACCCTGGGGCTTGTAGGCGAATCTGGTTGCGGGAAATCAACTACCGGATTTTCTGTTCTTCAACTGTACAAGCCGACCTCAGGAAGGATCGAGTTTGACGGAACGGATCTAACGAAACTAACGGAAAAAGAACTCCGTCCCCTGCGGAAAAAAATTCAGATCGTATTTCAGGATCCGTATTCCACCCTTAATCCTCGCATGACGATAGGGGATGCATTGGCAGAGCCGTTAAAAGTACATGGTCTTTGTCCAAAAAATACGATCCGGGATCGGGTGAAGAAACTCCTCACAGACGTTGGCCTCACTCCAAACGCCGCCAACCGTTACCCCCACGAGTTCTCCGGAGGACAGCGGCAACGTATCTGCATTGCCCGTGCTCTGGCAAGTGAGCCCGAATTTATCGTGTGCGACGAGCCCCTATCGGCACTGGACGTATCCATCCAGGCTCAAATCATTAATTTGCTGATGGACATCCAGGAAGCGTACAAACTCACGTACCTGTTTATTGCCCATGATCTTTCTATTGTCCGGTATATGAGTAATCGAGTTGCCGTAATGTACCTCGGAAAAATCGTAGAGCTGGGGCAGAAGGATGAACTGTTCGATAAACCGCTTCATCCCTACACAATTGCCCTTCTTTCCGCAGTTCCTGAAGCGGATCCGGATAAGGAACGTAACCGAAAGCGAATTATCCTTGAAGGGGATGTTCCGAATGCTATCGATCCACCTACCGGGTGCCGTTTCCATACACGGTGTTTTAAGGCAGCACCGGAATGCCGTATGAAAGAACCGTTGCTTCGGGATAGTGGAGACGAGCATCAGGTTGCTTGCTGGCGCGTTTAAGGAACGCCTGCTTAACCTTTCCCCCACCGTATACAAACGGCCGGGAGGCCGGTATAGTAGGGTAATATTCGATGAAGAGAGGAGAACTATAGGATGGAACGACCCTTGTTAGGTATAACGATCGGAGATCCGGCAGGTGCAGGGCCGGAAATTTGCATAAAAGCATTGAATAAGAAAGAAGTTTCGGATATGTGCCGTCCGGTCCTCTACGGGGATGAAAAAGTACTGCGCAGGGCGATAGGTATTGTTCCTACTCGGTTGAGTCTACTCAGAATTCAGAGCCCCCTGGAATACAAAGACGGTTTTCTGAATTTGATCTCGCTGGACAACATGCCGGATACCTGGGAGTATGCAAAGGTACAGGCACCCTGCGGGAAAGCTGCCTTTGAGTTTATCGTGCGAGCTATTGAAGATGCTAAGGCGAAGAAAATCGCCGGAGTAGTTACCGGCCCGATCAACAAAGAAGCGATGAACTCTGCAGGAATCCATTATGCAGGCATGACGGAAATATTTGCCGATTTAACCGGCGCAAAGGATTACGCCATGATGCTCACTGGAGGCCCACTAAAGGTAATCCATGTCTCCACCCATGTATCAATGAAAGAAGCCATAGAACGGGTGAAAAAAGACAGGGTGCTGCGGGTGATTCGGCTTGCTCAGGAGGCTATGAGGGATCTGGGGATTGAAAAGCCCCGGATCGCGGTTGCAGGATTAAATGCCCATGCGGGTGAAAACGGATTATTTGGAAACGAGGAATTAAACGAAGTGGTTCCTGCCATTCAGGAGGCGAAAAGAGAGGGGCTGGATGTTACGGGTCCGGTTCCACCGGATACGGTATTCCTGAAGGCTGTGAACGGAATGTTCGATATGGTAGTGGTGATGTACCATGACCAGGGGCACATCCCCCTTAAGCTCCTTGATTTTATGGGCGGGGTAAATGTGACGGTGGGGATTCCTATCCTCCGTACGTCGGTAGATCATGGAACTGTGTTCGGCAAGGCGGGCAAAGGTACTGCCGACGAATCCAGTATGATTAAGGCGATAGAGCTTGCAGTACAGTTTGCCCGGAATCGGAAGGAATAAGATACGCCGTTCCTGAAGGATGAAATGCTAAAAAAGGCTCCTGGAGCTAACAGCCCGCAGGAGCCGGGGGAGAATACTGTTCTTAATCTATTATTTTACCAATCCGATCAAGAAATCATTCCCTGAGCGATTCACCCGAATCATGAACTCTTTTTTATCTGTATTGATTTCCCGATAAAAGTCAGCTATAGAATTAACTTTCTTTCCATTAATCTCCCGAATGATGTCTCCAATCGTGAGTCCGGCAGAATCAGCAGGGCTGCCAGGGGTTACGTTTCCTACAATAATATTGCCATCTCCACGGAGATTTAAGTTTTTCCGTATCTGATTGGTCAACTCGACAACGGAAAAACCGGGCCAGGCTTTCTTTGCCATATCTTCCAGTTCCGATTCTGGCTTACGTGTCTCGATCTTCACTTTTACTGTAAGAGTTTTACCCGAGCGGATAACCTGGAAGTCGGTTACAGTTTTGGGGGTCAGATTTCCAACCAAACGGACAAGATCGTTCGAGTTTTTTACCTCGTTTTCACCAACCCGTACGATAAGATCGCCCGGCTGGATCCCCGCTTTATCGGCAGGACTGCCCAGGAATACATCAAATACAAAGGCTCCCTGAGAGGTTTTAATTCCCATGCTGTCTCGCAATTCCTTGGAAGGATCTCCCGAATTCACTCCCAACCATCCATACTCAACCGAGCCTTTTGAGATAATATCATTGATTACCTTTTTCGCGTTATTAATGGGAATCGCAAATCCTAATCCAATGTTTCCTCCGCTCTGAGAAGCGATCCAGGTATTGATCCCTATTACCTGTCCATAGATGTTCACCAGGGCGCCTCCTGAGTTCCCCTGATTGATAGCTGCATCGGTCTGTATATAATCGGTGAAACTTCCAATATCCATGCCGGGCATAGCACGGCGGCCAACAGCGGAGATAATCCCAAAGGTTACAGTGGATTCAAATCCCAGGGGATTCCCTACAGCTATTGCGAAGTCTCCCACCTTTACATTGTCAGAATCTCCCAGCTCGGCTATGGGTATTGACTCAGTTGTTTCAAACGATACCAGGGCAAGGTCTTTCCGCGCATCGGTTCCCACCAGCTTTGCTTCAAACTCACGGCCGTCATAGAGGGAGACTTTTATTTCACTGGCATTGCCCGCTACATGGTTATTGGTGATCACATAAACGGTCTTCCCATCCTTTCGGACAATGACTCCGGATCCCAGTCCCTGGCGGCGGAACTCTCGTTCCTGAGGCTGTGTCTGGGGTTTTTTCGAATTCTGATCAGGCGTTCCAAAAAAGAACTCGAAGGGGTTCCCAAAAAAGTCAAAGACAGGTACTGGTTGTTTTATAATTTCTACCACATTGATCTCTACCACCACGGGAAGTACTTTCTGAGATACCTTCCGCAGACTGTTCTGATAGGTTTCCAGCGCGGACAATTCCTGACGTGTCAGGGTTATGTCTTCTGCCCAGACAGACTGAAAGATTCCAACTGAAAGTAGCAGCAGAAGAAAAAGCGACAAATAGGTAATTTTTTTCCGATTCTTCATAATGAATACCTCCACTATAAAATATATACAAAGGATCTATTACAGAGAAATTACGGGAACATTACAGTTTTGAAAGAATCCAAACGGCGAAACCTTATACGGGTAAACGTACTTCAAAAACGGCACCGCCGGTAACAGGATTGTTTGATGCATGTACCGAACCTCCATGAGCTTCCACTATGGCTTTAACCAGACTAAGGCCTAACCCTAAACCCGGCTTACTGCGGGTTTTTTCTCCCCGGTACAGGCGGTTCCATATATGCGGCAGGTCCTGAGGAGGGATCCCTTCTCCCTCATCTTCCACACGTATTAGAAGTGAATCCGCTTGCAATACCCCTTTTAGAAGAACAGTCTTTCCCGGAGGAGAGTACTTTACCGCATTATCCAGAAGATTTCCCACCACCTGACGCAGTCTGTCCGGGTCCGTGTGGATCCATAGGGGGCTGCTGGAAAGATCAAGGTGAATCTGAACGTCTTTCTCTTCTGCCAGAAGAGAGTACAGTTCTGTAAGATCTTGTAGGATTTCTCCTGCATTAGTTTCCTGGAACCGGAGTCGTAAAGATCCAGCCTCGGCTTCTGCAATGTCCAGGATCGTATTCATCATCCGAAGCAGTTTATCCGATTCCTCAATTCCTTCTTCCAGGGCTTCTTTCCATCGGGAAGGATTTTCTGCTGACCGAAGGGCGAGCTCTGCAGCTCCCCGGAACCGGGTCATAGGAGTTCGCATGTCGTGGGCAAGGGTATCGATCGTTTCCCGCATGCTGTGCACAAGGGTATGGATACGATCCAGCATGCGATTGAAGAGCGTTACCAGATCCTGGAGTTCATTCCTTCCCCGCGGGATAGGAACTCGTTCTTCCAGATCCCCCGTATCTATAAGTGCTTTTACTCGTTCGGTAAGTCGATGGATGGGGGATAGCGTACGGGCCGTAAGGAAAGAGCCGATAAGGAAGCTGATGCCCAGGAGGGGTAGGGAGAGAAGTGCGAAGGTCCTGAGAAGTAGAGAGAGGGTGTTTCTTCGAACTTCGGTAGAAGTTCCTATCTGAAGAAACAATTCACTCGAGAGGGGGATTCCGCCCACTACGAGCGAGTACGAGTGGACTGGAGTTTTAAGTATAATAACCGCTTCTGGATTCTGGGGGAGAGCTTCTGCTTGTTCGGGGAAAAACTCTTTCCATCCTTCTGGACGGATCAGGAAAAGGGTCCGGTTTTCCGGATCTGAAAGCCGAAGGAAAAAAGGAGTTCCTTCTAGAAGAATGTTTTCCGAATGAATTTCTTCAAGGAACGCTTCTGTTCCTTGCGTTTGGGAAAGGGCCCAGTAGCCAAGAAGTTTGTGCCGGATGAACTCCAGCTCTGCAGACTGAAGCGAACGATCTGCCATAAAAACCACAGCACCGAACAGGGTAAGGGATGTTCCTATAAAGAGGAGAGAGAAGAGAAGGGATATGCGAAGGTTTATTCTTCCCAGACGATGCTTACTTAAGGACATACCCGATCCCCCGGATGGTATGAATGAGTTTCGAATCAAAATCCTTATCAATTTTGGTGCGGAGACGGTGAACCAGTACGTCTACCACATTCGTTTGGGGATCAAAGTCGTAGTTCCAGACATGCTCCATAATGAGGGTTTTGGTCAGCACCTGTCCTGGATGTCGAAGGAAGTATTCAAGGAGCGCGAATTCTCTGGGTTGCAGGTCGATTGTTCTGCCGCTTCGTCGTACTTCCCGGGTAACCAGGTTCATTTCCAGATCCTCGTAGCGCAGTGCTGTAGGTGAAGGAGAAGGAGAGAGGGAAGACCGGCGGATCAGGGCTTGTATCCGCGCCAGAAGCTCGGCAAACGAGAAGGGTTTCACCAGATAATCGTCTCCTCCCTTTTGTAGCCCCAATACCCGGTCGTCTACAGAACGCCGGGCACTGAGGATCAAAATAGGGGTTCGGATCCCTTTAGTCCGAATCGTTTCTACCAGGGTGAGTCCGTCCTTATAGGGCAGCATTATATCTATCACTGCAGCATCGTAGATTGTCTTTTGAAATAATTCTTCACCTTCCTCTCCCGTACCTACCGTGTCTGCAACAAATCCTGCTTCCTCTAGTCCCTGGGCAATGAACGAAGCAATTTTTTTATCATCTTCCACAATCAGTATTCGCATAAAAAAACTGTAGGGTATTCCTGCGCTTTGAGCAAGAGATACCCTTCCTAGGTTGAAAAACTTCGTGTACAGTGAAGAATCATGCGTACGGAACAATGGATAAAAGATGTGTGCCGTGAATGGGCTGATAATCTTCCGGAATGCCGGGGAGGATTTGCGGAAAGTGTACTTCCCACCTGGCAGAAAGGGCCGGAACGATCCTATACTATGCTGACCCAGGCACGGTTGGCCTTTACCTTTATGCATAGCTGTCCTGAGCATCCTGCCGCGGAAAGGGCTATTTCCCGGGTGATGGACCTATTCTGGGATGCCCTGGAACTGGGGTGGATTCGATCCTGTTCAGCCGAAGGGGAACCAATAGATAAGACGATCGATACGTACGATCAGGGATTTGGATTACTATCCCTTGCCTGGAACTATCGCAGAAAAGAGAATGAAGCAGCGAAGGAAAGGGCATACGAGGCTCTGGAAGGATTGAACCGGTTTACACAGGATGAAAACCACGGAGGGTATTGGGAACGAAGAAACGGTACAGACCCTTCTCCCCTTGTGAGGTATCCAGACCTTCGCAGGCAGAATCCCCATATGCATCTGCTGGAAGGTTTCCTGGCCTGGAATGAAGTGGATCCTAAAGGACCCTGGCTTCTCCAGGCTCGTTCCATCGTGGAACTCTTTCGAACCCGATTCCGGGTAGCGGGGAACGGTCATCTGGCCGAGTACTTTGAAAAGGATTGGACTCTTTGCCGGGGAGAACCCGGTATCATACGGGAGCCCGGCCATCAGTATGAATGGGTCTGGCTCCTGTATCAGTATGAACTGGCTTCAGGGGATCGTTCTGTTCGGGAAGATGCAGAAAACCTGTATTCGTTTGCCCGCGATAAGGGTACCGATACAGACGGACTTGCCTTTGCTTCTATAACCGACGAAGGGAGGGTGATGGACGATCGCAAACTTCTCTGGCCTCAAGCAGAGATGCTGAAAGCTCATTTAGCCATGTATCACTGGGCACAGGATAGGGATTGCCGGAAAGCAGCAGAGGCGACTTATTCCGCCCTGCGTACTCGATTTATGCTTCCTGATGGAGCCCTGTTTTACAATCAGCTGGATCGGGAGGGACGGCCTGTGGCTGAGCCTTCACTTTCAAGGCTTCTGTATCACCTGTACGTAGGTGCCTATGAAGCCGAGCAACGGTTGTGAGAATATTTCTATTCAAGGTAGATACAGGCTTCCGCCGGAGTAGAATCCTGTTGCAGTTTAACCGGCAAGATATTTAAGGGCTTGTTTCCAGGTCTTCTCTTCAAAACCGAAGAGTGTTTCTTTGCCGGGTATCTCCAGGATGGGGAAGTATAGATTCCGGTAGAATCGTTGAGCGATTTCCTTTTTTAATTGGATACGGATTTCCGGAGGAAGAGTATCGACGTATACATACCGGTAGGGAATACGTAGAGAATCCAGCAAGGCCATTCCATCTTTGCAATGGTTACAATCAGATAGAGCGTAGAGGTACGCTCGGGGCTCTCCTTCTACTGCGCTTGAACCGGGGAATATTTCTTTTGATAACATAGGGTATTGAATCATCATAATTATATAATATATTAAATATACTATATAAATATAGTAGAAATGAACAGAACACGTCAAGAGCTGAAAATAGGTTTCTTTTACACACTGAATCGGATATGAAGAATATCTCCATCCTGGACCCGGTAATCTTTTCCTTCCAGTCGAAATAGCCCCTTATCTTTCACAGCCTTTTCCGAACCCAGATCGAGGAGATCCTGAACGGTAAAACATTCGGCCCGGATAAACCCTTTAGCCAGGTCAGAATGGATCGTCCCTGCTGCATCCAGGGCTGTTTCTCCCTTCCGAATCGTCCATGCCCGAACCTCATCTTCCCCTACGGTGAAGAAACTAATGTAGCCTAAAAGCTGATAGGCAAACCGGGAAAGCCTGGCCTTTGCCGATTCCTCTATCCCCATATCTTCCATAAATATTTTTCGTTCCTCTTCGTCCAGCTGTGAGAGCTCCATTTCAAACTTTCCTGCAAATTCGATGGCTCCGATTACCCCTTCTTCAGTCGTTTCCTGGCTGTTTTCAGCGACGCTTCCTGGTGTTTTGCCTCTTGCAGCTTTGCCAAGGACTTTTATAAGTTCCGGATTCCGGCGGTACGAATTCTCATCCGAGTTTACCAGGGCGAAACACTTTTTTTCTGTTAAGAACTTGTATCCGCTGATCAATTTCTGTTCGTCGGCAGTAAGGGGGATATCCCGGACAGGATTACCCTGATTCAAGGTCTCTACAATTCGTTCCATCAGTTTTTCTTCTGCCTGGGATTGGGGGGTCTTTTTCCCCCGTTGGTGGTCCTGTTGGATTCGTTCGAGTCGTCGTTCTGCTAATACCTGATCGGTAAGGAGAAGCTCTGTCAGGATGGTTTCCAGATCTTTCTCCGGATTCGGAGAGCCGAACATTCCCTCCAGGGTTGGATTGGAAAAGTTCCGTAGAACAATTGCAAATGCATCGGCTGTTTTAAGGAGAGCCATTCCTTCACCGGAAAACAATCCACCTTTTGCCGC
>JAGODW010000027.1 GCA_017998025.1 Spirochaetales bacterium | reverse complement strand
GGGAATTATCGAACCCCAAGAGTTTTACTTTGTCTTTATATCCCAGATCTTTCAGGGCTTTTGCCGCACCTATCGTAGAAACCTCGTTCATTGCCAGGATACAGCCGAGATCAGGGTACGAGGTGATGAGTTCCCGGGTAATTGCATAGGCGTTTTCCTCAAAATTATTGGTGAACCATGTTCCTACAATCGGATATCTGCCGTCCTTTTCCAGTATACGGCGCACCCCTTCTTCCCTCTCTATGGCAGTGGTTGCACCGGGAACATGATTGATGATGGCCACAGGAGTACCGGGAGGAACAATCGTTGTACAGAAGATTCCTAGCTTTTCCGCTGCTTCGATATTGTTCGTTGCAACAAATGTTACCGGAATATCGCTATTTATCCCCGAATCCAGCGTTACTACAGGGATTCCTAGCGCATGAGCTTCTTCGACAAAAGGTGTCAGGGCGTTGTGATCCGTTGCGGAAAGAACAATTACAGTGGGGCGGCTCTTTACTACTTTTTCCATGATGATTATCTGGCCTTCAATGTCGCTCTCGGTCCAGGGGCCGAATATTTCCATATGAACTCCTGTTTCTTTTACCGCACTTCTCATGCCGTTCTTTACCACTTCCCAGAATTCCATGTTGGAATCGATCGTTTTCAATACTACGGCAACATCGATAGATTCCTCATGGATCGGTGTTCCGGCAAAAAATAGAATAATAAAACTCCCTATGAGTAGAATTCCAACCATGATGGCCGGTACAATAAAAGAGGAAGGGCGACTCATCCTTCTACCTCTTCTTCCACGGCTGGAAGTCTTATCCGCACAACGGTTCCGAAATCTTCCTTGCTTTCGTACTCCAATCCATAGCAGTTTCCAAAGTAGAGCTTTATTCGTTCATCCACATTGTGGACCCCCAGACCGCTATGGGATGAAAGAGAGTTAGAGGATTCCTCGATAGTAGTTACGGATTTTTTTCCGTTTCCTGCCATTGTATCTTTAAGCTGTTGAAGGGCTTCTGCACTCATCCCTACTCCATCATCCTGGACAATCAGCTCTACCCCTTCAGTTGTTTTTCTGCCTGAGATTATAATCAAACCGGTTCCTTCTTTATTTTTGATCCCATGATAAATAGCGTTTTCTACAAGGGGCTGTAGGATAATTTTTACTGTCTTGTATCGTTTGATCTCATCAGGAACTTCAATACGATAATCCATCTTATCCTTGTACCGGATCTTCTGGATGGTAAGGTAATTCCGTACATGCTCAACTTCCGATGCAATATCGATGATTTCTTTATTCTTACTGATGCTCAGCCGGAAGAGGCGGGCCAGAGAAGAACTCATGGCGATCACTTCCTGTTGTTTTCCCCCTTCTGCCATCCAGATAATAGAATCCAGTGTATTATAGAGAAAGTGAGGATTTATCTGCATCTGGAGGGCTTTTAATTCACTTTTTCGTTTTAGCTCCTGCTGTTCGGTAACCCGTTGCACCAGTTTTTGGATCTCCGAAAGCATGATATTAAAGGTCTTGCTTAATTCACCGATTTCGTTGTGCGTTCCTATAGTTGCCCGTACATTAAAGTTCCCCTGTTCCACCTTCTGCATGGTTTTCCGCAGCTGTTTTATCGGCCGCGAGATCCGCCGGGAAAGGAGTATAGAGAGGAGGATCGTAATGGAAAAGAACGTTAATCCCCAGAATGCATAGGTAGTACGAATCTGGTCTCTGTTTTCCACCAGTTCACTCCGGTAATTCACCCCCACCACTTTCCAGCCGGTACTTCGCATAATCTGGACACTGTAAAACTTGTCTCTTTCAACATCTTCGATCGAGAAAGAATCCTGGGGTTCCTCTAAAATCCGGCGGATATTCTCTCCCTTTAATCCGCTGAAGATAAGCTGTTGCTGGGGGTGGTAAACAATTTCTCCATTCTTGTCCAGAATAAATATGTACCCTTTCCTGTCCAATTGAACTGAACTGCAGATCCGGCTAATCACGTCATAGTTCAGGTCCACCAGCAGGACTCCGATGGGTTCCCGGGATCCTCGTTTATCGATGCTACGGCTCAATGAGATAACCCAGCGGTACCGGTCCTTAATGATGTTCTGTACGTGGGAAGAGGAGACGACAGGATTCCCCTTTGCCTTTTGCGCTTCCTGAAACCAGGACAGTTGTGTTGGATCTACAAACGGATTCATATCGAAATTTTCATCATGCGATATGAAATTCAGCTTTTGATCAAACACGGCTACCAGAGAGATATCTTTCCTGCTCTGGGATAGAGTTTTCAGGATTTCTGTTGCGTGCCGGCCTGCTAGTTGTTTTCTCTGTGGGTCGCTTTCAGTTAAAAACTCCTGTACCTCTGTATCTGCCTGGACAAACGCGGAAATGCTGTTCATATACTCAATGTACGATTCTATGGTATTGGCAATCTGTTTCACCAGCTGCTGGGTGAAATGTAACGAAGTGATCCGTGCCGTTTCTTCGGTAACGGAATACGCGATCACAATGGCAGCTACAATAATGGAAACAGACACGATGGAGAATGCCAGAGCTATGGTTACCTGTATGCTATGGTACCGAGTTTTAAGTGATCGGCGTTTCATGGGCAGTCCTGTATTCGGTGGGAGTTTGCCCCACCGTTTTTTTAAAACTCAAGCTGAAGTAATGAGCATCCGGATACCCGACCCGTTCAGCGATCTCGTAGGTTTTTAGCGAGGTTGTTTGCAGCAACTCTTTTGCTTTCTCCATCCGAACTTCTGTAAGTAATTCTACAAACGTACGGCTAGTATACTTTTTTAGGATGGCGCTTAAATAACTTGTACTGATAAATAAATCTCTGCTCAGGTTGAGAATAGAGAGTTCCGGGTCCCCATATTTCTGTTTGATGTACTCCATTGCTTCTCTCGTTTTTTTTTCGGCAAAATTCTTCTGCCGGGCATGGAGTACTTCAACGATCCTTTCTCCCAGGTCAGTAAGCCAGGCATGAATTTGATCCAGATTCTTTAGGGCAGTTATTTCTTCAAACGGATCTATCCCTTTTGCAAAAAGAGTAGAAGGGTCGATCTCGAGGTCGTCCATTGTCTGAAGGATCGAGGCCAATACCAATCGAAGTGTCATATAGAATTTTTCGATGTCGAACAAGGTGATTTTATAGTCTCCGATGATTTCATCTATTTGTTTGTACATTTCCGCCAGATTTAATGTCTTTATCGAACTGGCTATCCCTTTATAGTGCTTTATTCTCCGGGGTGAGGTATCTCCCCGGGTTCCCAGTTCTCTACTGGTAATGATTCCTGCCTGTTCCCGGAGAATCGCCACCTGTAACGCATGAATTGCATCAGAATAGGAACGGTTAAGGGCTGGAAGAGAACTCACTGGTTCTCCAATGCTGATCACTGTATCGCCCATTCCGGCCCTAAACAAGCAGAGACGAAGGTGTTCGGCTCGTTTTAAGCTTTCCCGATACACTTGATTTTCTGACGATCCCCAGTTTAGTATTACCAGACGGTCTTCATCATCCTGAAAGAGTATTGTTTGCTCATCTGTTTCCAGTTCCTGTTCCAGGATTTGTCGTTTAGCAAGAAGGTCAATGTCGAACTCTTCTCCCTTCCGACGATGGATACCATCCAGTACCAGGCACAGATAGAACGTGTTTTGTAAGGGGATCGGTATTCCTAGATACGAAATCCGTTCCTCCCAGGTATAGATGCTTGACCCCTTTGTAAATTTCCCCAGAATAAGCTGATTCAAGAATCGCTCTCGTAAGAGGGGAAAGCTTTCAGCAAGTTGTTTTTTTAGTTGCTCAAGGTTCCAGCGGGAAATACGTTCTTCATCCAGATTTGTTTTGAGACGGATCAGTATTTCTTTGAACTCATGCGGGGTAATAGGTTTAACAATATAGTCGTAAACCTGGAGTTTCAGGGCTTTTCGGGCATATTCAAATTCATCATACCCGGAAATGATCAGAACCCGGGTGGAAGGGTTGAGTGTCAGTACCCGTTCAGCCAGGGAAAGACCGTCCATGAAGGGCATATTGATATCGGTGATCAGTACATCCGGTAAGTTTTGTTCGATTAGAGTTAGGGCCTCATTACCGTTGGCACAGGCACCCATTAACATAAAACCCGATGCTTCCCACGGAATCGTATCCCGAATCCCTTCCCGAATTTCCGGTTCATCGTCTACCAGAATGCATGTATATAAGTCATTGTTCATAGAGGCAGTTGTATTACCATTGCTATCAGGAATGCAAAACCTAGGGAGATTAACGTATGGAGGGAAAGAACGCTGCTTATAAACGCAGCATCTTCTTTCGAAGTTCGATATAAAGGAATAATAAAGGGTGGAGGAAGGATAAACAGGGTCAGGATACCTGCTGTATGAAAAGGGGTAAAGTTAAGGCCGGGCACAATTGTCTGAACTATCAGTAGGGCCAGGAGAAGGGTAACACAGAGCCGGCTTATAACAACCGCAAGGCTTTTTCCCATGTGTTCCAGGGAAAAATCTTTCAGCCCAAAGCCTACAATAAAACAGACCAGGGGCGTTGTGAGGGATCCTACAGTATCAAGCAGAGGCTTCAGCCACCCCCCCTCTCCCCAGGGTACTCCTTTTGCGTCGGGTGCAACAATAGAAGAGAGAATCCCCAGGACAATTGCAAGAATCACCGGAGACTTGAACATAGCCTTCACAATATTGCTGATGGTGAAGGGATTCTCAGATTTCCTTGACTGTAATTGTACCATTAGTGCGGTAAACACATAGAGTACCTGGCCGAGGTCTGCAGAGGCGAAGGCTGGAAGAGCCGTTCTCCCATAGAGAGAGGTAAACAGAGCGTAGCCAAGCATTCCGGCTTCAAACCCTTGAAACAAAAATACCGTTGCAGGACGGGGAAGAGAGAAGAGTCGAGCCACTCCATACCCGATGATTCCCAGCAGTGCACAAGCCCCATAGATCGTTCCTGCAAAAAGAGCCAGCCGTCCGTCCGCCTGAACCCGGCTGAAGGCAGAGAAGAGAAGGGCGGGGAGGGAGAACGTTACGACCAGCCGCCTGAAACCATCTATCATCCCTTCACTGAAGAAGCCTGTTCTACCTCCGATTGTTCCAAGCCCTATAAGAACAAGAATAGGAAGGAATTGGGAAATGAGTTCGGTCGGTTCCATCCTGAGACTATACCCCTTTTTTCAGGATAATATTACCGTAGGTTACGGTTTCACCCGTCATTACTACGGCGTACGCTTTCCGCGCTCTCTCGTAAAAAGCAAACCGCTCAATCCGGCCAATAGGGGGAGTCTTCGGCCAATGACGGACAATCACTTCCCAGTACGCTTGCTCTACGGAAGGGTCCAGTTTATCCCCAGGAACCGGTTGCATCATAAGCACTGGATGATCCACATAGGGGTCTAAATTGATCAGGGAAAGAATTCCATCCAGCAGGGGTGGGATCCGTAGCCCGTCTGCACGGATTACCCGCGAGTTGCAGGAATCCCCGGGAAAAAAGGCATCGGCAAGAACGATTTCATCCCCATGCCCCATACGGTAAAGCGCATTTAAAAGATCCGGCCCAATTACCGGAGGTATGCCGATCAGCATATTCCTCTCCTTCTCTTCTAGTTTATGCTTGTCTACAGTGTTGAATCACCGGGGAGTGTTTGTCAATAGAGACTCTTTCAATATAATGGATTACGAATTTCGCCGGGTTAGAAAGGTGGATTTTTGAAAACGCCTCAATAGAATACTTTCGAGAAAGATAACACTTCCAAATACAAGGAGAGCGATACCACTGATCATATAGATTCCCTGGATCCCTATCGAGGGAAGAACTGCATAGGCAAGGATAGGGCCCAGGGCACTTCCCACATCGCCGAATGTATGCATAATTCCAATATCTCTTCCTCGTTTAGTGGGAATTGTATATAAACCCGTCAGGTTGGTGGTAAGGGTCTGTATGGCGCCTGATGCAGCCGCTCCCAGAACAATGCCGATGGAAGCAAGAATAACACTCTTTACTCCCATGAAAAACATCCCCACGGACCCCAGGAAGAGAAACGCCAGCAAAAAAGTCCAGGAACGCCGGGTTCTGTCAGCAAGCCAGCCAGCAATCGGGGCACATACCATGCTAATAACCGTTCTTGCGGCGGATAAAATACCGGTGAACGTAGCGATCCCGAGGAGAGTTTGATATGAATCCCGGACGAAGATTGCCAGGGTAGCAGATAATATACCGGAAAAGACAAATCGATTTATCCCGTAGGTTGCGGCGGATGTCCAGAGTTTAAGCCGGTTTAGCCGTTTGTCAGGCGTTTTCAATTGTTCCTTCGAAGTAGGGTCCAGAGCCCTGGAGTAATTGCTCTGGGATTTAGAGATTCCGGATACCGGAGAAGAGAGGAACAACCCGGCAACTAGGGCACCGAAGGCTGTAACACCTCCCCCGACAAGCATGGTAAACCTGTACCCGATCCGGTCCGTGAGGTATCCTCCTAATAGGGCTCCAAAAGCTGTACCTAAAAAGAACCATGTCTGATAGAACCCCAGAATTTTCCCCTGCTTTGATTCGTGTATTGATTCCAATAGGATGGTTGTGCCTCCTACCCAGATACCGGACCAGGAAATGCCCCAGAGTACCCGCCCCAGAAGCAAAAGGGAAAACCCTCCTCCTGTGGCATAGAGTAGGGTAGAGAGAGCCCCGAGGCAGAGGGATCCGATATATAGCGTCTTTTTGGGCCATCTATCGTTCGCATACCCTAACAGATTATTGAAAAGGATACGCACAGCTCGATTCATTCCCAGCATGAGCCCTACGGAAGATAGGGCGATTCCCGCGTCTGCCGTATGTGTTGGAAGCACTGTATAGAGGGTAGCATCCCCTAAGAGGGAACAGGCAGTGCTGAATCCTAATACAAAAAGTACGTGCATAGGGAACATGAGCAGGATCTTAGCACGATTCTGGCCTGTTGTCCTGTGTTTCGCTTCGTGGCATAATAGAAGTATGAGAAATACCAACGACCTGCGGATCATCTCATCCGCCCCCCTCGTGCCTCCTCGGCAACTGAAAGAGGAGTTTCCTATGACGGAAAAGGCCAACGAAACAGTAGTAGAGGGTCGTGAAACCATTGGGAAAATTATCGAAGGAAAAGATCCGCGTATTCTCGCTATCGTAGGCCCCTGCTCGATCCATGATCCCATAGCTGCTCTGGACTATGCACAGAGGCTTGCAGCATTGCGGAATAAAGTATTAGACAAAGTATATATAGTAATGCGGGTGTATTTTGAAAAACCCCGAACTGCCCTTGGATGGCGGGGGATGATATTTGATCCGAATCTGGATGGTTCGGCCGATATCCCTAAAGGATTACGGGTAGCACGCAAGTTGCTTTTAGCCATCACAGAGCTGGGGCTTCCTGCGGGAAGTGAAATGCTGGACCCTATTGTTCCTCAGTATATTACCGATCTACTCTCCTGGGCTTCCATCGGAGCTCGAACAACGGAATCCCAGATCCATCGGGAAATGGCCAGTGGATTATCCATGCCGGTTGGGTTTAAGAATGGGACGGACGGGACCCTCGATTCTGCCATAAATGCAATGACCAGTTCTCTTTGTCCCCATTGTTTCATTGGTATTGATCAGGAGGGGATGACTTCCATCCTGCGGACAAAAGGGAATGAACAAATTCACCTGATTCTCCGGGGCGGGAGATTGGGGCCGAATTACTATGAGGAGAACGTGGAAAAGGCGGAAGAACTCTTAAAAAAAGCAGGATTACCCCGGGCAGTTGTCGTGGATTGCAGCCATATGAACTCGGGAAGACAGCATGCCCGTCAGGCCCGCGTGTTTCAAGCTTTTCTGGATCAGAAGATTCGGGGGAGGGATTCTCTCATCGGATTCATGCTGGAAAGCAACCTATTTGAAGGAAATCAGGAGATACCGAAGGATCTTTCTACTCTAAAGTATGGAGTTTCTGTCACCGATGCCTGTATTGGATGGGAAGAAACGGAACGCCTTCTCCTGGAAGCATACCAGGCAGTGTAAGATTACACATTCTTGAGGACAGTATACTGCTAGAGTTCCATCGGCTCTTGCTTATTGAGGGTCTTGGTAGGTGGATCGTCCATCCTTGTTTGTAAAGGCCCCATACGGGCAGTATGGAGGAGTACTTCTGCCTGGTGCTTAAGAAACTCCAGATTTTCTTCTGCCAGCAAACCTGCTATCTGTCCCAGTTCCTTTAAAAGAACCTGTTTACGGCTTTTAGGGATACTGTGCCGTTCCCGAGGAGATGCTGCCATACCGGATAGTATACCACCATTTTCTGTAAAGTAGGAGGAAATATTCTTTTAATTGAGGAACCCCGTTAGGGGTCCCTCCAGTCTGTCACACGTATTCATAAATACACCCTTAAAGGCAGGCACATGCTGAAATTGTTTCCTACCCGATTGCATCTTTGCCCGTTTCTCCTGTGCGGATACGGATGCATTCCTCTAAAGGCAGGATGAAAATCTTTCCGTCGCCAATTTCACCTGTCCGGGCACCGTCTATAATCCCTTCAATGGTGGGCTTCACGTATCCGTCATTTACAGCGATTTCGACCCGTACTTTTTTTAGCAGATTCACCTCTTCGTCTACCCCCCGGTACGATTCATGGTACCCTTTCTGCTGTCCACAGCCTAAAGCGTTGGTGACGGATATTTTATAAATTTCCCGCTTGTATAGGGCCTGTTTTACATCGTTCAACTTATGGGGTTGAATGTAAGCAATAATCAGTTTCATACAAACCTTCCTTACATGTTTGTAAAAATCTGGAACCCGTTATAGGCTTCCATTCCATGTTCTCCAATGTCCAGACCCATCAACTCTTCATCCCTGCTTACCCGTATGCCTGTGGTTGCTTTCAACAAAGCCCACCCGATTAGCGCTATGGTAAATACAAAAGCTCCGACTGCTGCTGCTCCGAGAAGCTGTATTTCCAGCTGATGGAATCCGCCCCCTATCAATAGCCCATTGGTAAGGGCCTCTCCGTCAGTGCCGATTCGGGCGGCAACTTTTTTGTCTGCAAATAATCCCACAGACAGTGTGCCAAAGATGCCGTTGACCAGGTGTACGGAAAGGGCCCCTACCGGATCATCAATCTTGAGTTTATCGAAGAAGAGAACCGATACAACCACAAGAATACCAGCGATAAGGCCGATCACCAGTGAAACAGGAACGCTTACAAAGGCGCAGGGCGCGGTGATGGCCACAAGGCCTGCAAGGCAACCGTTCAGTATCATGGATAAATCGGGTTTTCCCAGAAGGAGCCATGCGGTTATGGTTGCTGAGATGGAGGCAGCTGCTGCAGCGGTATTGGTAGTAAGGGCGATATGGGTAATGGCTTCCGGATTTAAAGCCATTGTGGAGCCGGGATTAAAACCGAACCATCCGAACCACAGCACAAACACGCCAAGAGTGGCCAGGGACAGGTTATGTCCATAGATGGGTTTAACTGATCCATCGGGCTTATATTTTCCGATCCGGGGTCCTAATAGGAGGATTCCTGCCAGGGCGCTCCATCCTCCCACGGAATGTACTACAGTAGAACCGGCAAAGTCGAACATTCCTAGAGATGCAAGCCAGCCGCCTCCCCAGATCCAGTGTCCACCGATAGGATATATTACAGTGGCAATAATTATCGAAAAGAATACAAAGGCTTTAAACTGGATCCGTTCGGCTACAGCACCGGATACGATGGTAGCGGCTGTTCCACAGAATACCAGCTGAAAGAAAAACTTTGCTGCCAGAGGAACCCCGGTCCAGCTAAGGGCTGTATAGGCACCTTTGTATGCTTCCCCGGTCGCAGGACTATTGTCTGCTCCTGTCAAGGCAAACAACCCTTCGGTTCCTAACAGGGGAGTCCCGTTCCCGAACATCAGTCCGAATCCCAAAAGATAATACGCGATGGAAGAGATTCCGAAAACGATAAAATTCTTTGCCAGAATATTTACCGTATTCTTGGCCCGGCATAGACCCGATTCCACCATGGCGAATCCCAGGTTCATAAAGAAAACTAAAAAGCCTGTGAGAAGAACCCAGAGTGTGTCCATGGCAACTTTTGCAGAAAGTTCATTCATACAATCCTCCTGGATATTCTGTTGAAGTACATTGAGGATTGGATTAGCAATAAACATGCCAGCTTAAAAAGAATATCAATGAAAGAAGCAGGGCTCCTTTTCTATTCCAGAGCAGGAAAAGAATTAGTGTTCAGTCGAAATAATGCACCCTGATCCTACGGCTTTGTAGAGACTTTCCTTAAAAGCAACAAAAATGTAGGTAAATAATATAATACATACAAAAATGTAGAATCTTAATCTGACTCAAAGAGAACAATATCTAACGGGCCTCCTGATATCCGGGGAAGAAATTTATCCTCTGAAGGAACAGAACTGTTGAAATGATCCTGTATTTCACGCCGAGTGTAGCTGTACGCTTCAAGGGTTGTGATCCAGCCGTCGTCATTTTTATCCGCCTTTCGGGGAGTTTTGAGGAGGAAGTAGGTGAACACTCCATGCTCCATATCCGTACTTTCGTACGAGTTTTCCGGTGCTCCTGCAGCGGCTAGTACCACCGCTTCCGTATAGGGAATGTCTCCCTCATCGACATTGGCAAAGTACTTTACAAAGGCTTCCTGAGCCGCAGCGAGATAATCTTCCTTTTTTCCTGTGTAATCTTCGGGAATAGCTTCAACCCCGGGAAAGTCCCCGATGAATCCTCCGGAGTTACAGGAGTCGAGAAGCACGACTTTACGCCGGGAAGGAATTCGGGAAATAAGCTGCATCAGGTCATCATCTTTAATTCGTCCCTCCACGTAGGTGTTTACAGGATCGTACAGAAAAATATACTCCCCGGAAACTTCGATGCTCGAGAGCTGTAAGC
>JAGODW010000026.1 GCA_017998025.1 Spirochaetales bacterium | reverse complement strand
CGTTTTCCGGTTGGTTCTGGGGGAAGGGAACCGACATCTTTTACAAGGATGGGCAATCGTGGAGAATCCTACCGACGACGACTGGCAGGCAGTTCGCCTGGATCTAATTTCCGGCATGCCCCTTAGTTATGCGATGAAACTGTATGAACCGATCTATAACCCCCGTCCTCAGGTTCCCTATGCGGTGGAACGGCAGATGCCGAGTCCAGTGTACTCTGGAGGAGTTGCTTCTAAAACGCCTGCTACCGCTCCTTCCTCTTCCCGGAGTCAGTCTATAACAAAAGGACGTCTTCCCGATGCTTTCATGGAAAAATCTCTGGCCTTTAATGAGGAAGAAGAAGAGGAGGAGGATGAGTTTTTTACCGCAGAAAGCATGAAAGAAGGATCGGTCCAGACTGAAACACTGGAGGCGGGAGAGTTTATCCGCTACAGCATTAAAGATCCGGTTACCCTTCCCCGGCACGAAGCTTCCCTTCTTCCGGTTCTAAATACAGAAATTGAAGGGGAACGTATCTCTATTTACAATGAAACGATTAATCGTAAACATCCTCTAAATGGCGTCCGGCTTACAAATACGACAGGCTTCAGCTTGATGGGAGGCCCCCTCACCGTGTATGAAGCGGGTATCTACGCAGGCGACGCACGGATCGATACCATCAGTGCTGGAGAAAAGCGGCTTCTCAGTTACTCAATGGATTTAGACCGGGAAATTCTATTCCTGGATAAAAACCTTCCGGAAACGATTACCCGGATCCAGATTCGCAAAGGAACCCTTTTTGTATCGAAGGTCGTCCGGAAAGAACGTACCTACACTCTGGCAAACCGGGGAAACGCTTCCTGCAAAGTCCTCCTTGAACATCCTGCTACAGCAGGTTATAAACTGGTGGAACCAGGGAATTACCTGGAGCGAACGGAAACTCTCTACCGATTTCTGGTAGAAGCACCTGCAAAGAAACCTGAAGGAACAACATTTAAGGTAGTTGAAGAACTCCCCCTGGACAGCACCGTAGCCCTTGCAAATCTTCAAACGGAAACGATTCTGTTCTACCAGAACCAGCGGGCCGCGAGCCCCCGTTTGAAAGATGCCCTGTCTAAGATCGTATCCCTGAAGAACGAAGCGGCTCAGGCAGTACAGGCAAGGCAGGATCTGGAAACCCGGATCAATCAGATAACCCGGGAACAGGAGAGGATCCGTAACAATATGGAGGTACTGGACAGGACTTCAACGCTCTACCAGCGGTACTTGAAAACATTGAATGAACAGGAAGATACCCTCAGCGAGCTCCAGGAATCCTTAACCAGGGCACGAGACCTGGAATCTCAGAAAAAAAGAGACGTGGAGGAGTATATCTCCAATCTTGAAGTTGATTGATAGGGTAGGTATGGAATTCGGTATGCAAATCAGCTTAAAAGAGTTTTTTATCCTCGGAGGATGGGCCATGTGGCCCCTCCTCGTGTTCTCCATAGCAGCAGTTGCACTGATTCTAGAGAGGAGTTTTTATCTGCTCCTACACCGGTTGAACGTTCAGGATTTAGCTGAATCGATCCTTACTGTTTTAGCCAGGGGAGATGTGGAGGAAGCCCGCAGTCTCTGCCGGCAGGCCCCCCCTCGAACTCCGGCAGCAAAGATTTTTCTCATTGCCCTCGAATCCATTGATCTGGGAGAGCATCGGATTGAACGGGTAATGGAAGCAGCTGCAGCAAAAGAGGTACAGGCACTGGAGAAGGGATTCGATCTATTAACTGCTATCGGTTCCCTTGCTCCTATTACCGGTTTTTTAGGCACAGTTTCGGGAATGATTCGGGCGTTTCAGAGTATCTCTCAGGCAGCGGAGATAAGCGCACAACTTGTGGCAGGGGGTATTTTCGAGGCGTTAATCACCACTGCCTATGGATTGACAATTGCTATAGCAGCTATAGCTGGATATAACATTTTTTCCCACATTGTAGACCGCTTTGCAGCTAGCCTGGAAGAAGCAGGAAACGAAATACTTAACGCGATCCTTCGGCTGGGGCAAAACAATGTTCTGCCCGGCTCCGAGGGAGGCGTATACCTGGCAGCAGCAGACTATCCGGAAACAGTCCTGAGCCGGCAAGGAGAATGTTTCCGGCCTCAAAGAGAGAGGCCTGAAACAGGGGAACCCTCATGAAGGTACGGACCCACCGCCGAACCGGGTTAGAAATCGGAGAATCGGCGACCTTGAGCGACCTGGCATTCCTCCTGATTATTTTTTTCATCGTAATTGCTGTGTTCAATATAAATAAAGGGTTTCTGCTGGGACTTCCCGAGCCCGATTCTACCCGGATAGTACCGCGGGAAGAGTTGCTGCGGGTAGAGCTGACCGCATCTGGAGAGCTGCGATCCCGGGGAACCCCCCTCAGTATAGAAGAATTGATTCAAAAAGCAGAAAGTCTCAGACGAGACCGGCCGAATATGACGTTCCTGCTCAGGATAGATCCTGAAACACCGTATCAGCGGGTTGTGGATGTGGTAGATCTAGTACGCAGATTGGATATAGATAATTTTTCATTTTCCATGATGGAAGAAGAACCATAACCGAACGAGTGCCTCATGAAAATAGTTCGGAAAAAACGCAGAAAACCCTTTGTACCCATCAGTACAATGTCAGACATTGCGTTCCTCCTTCTTATCTTTATGATGTTGATCAGTCTGATTCACTACCGGAGAGAAATCCCGATTCAGTATCCGGAAGCAGAACATCCTGAGAGTACCGAAGGAGCAAAGAACCTGGAAATCTGGATCGACCGGGGGGGAAGATTTTATGTAGGAGGGCAAAAATATGAATTGCAGGAAATCGAAGGGCTTATCGCTGATACGATCGTGCAGGACCCTGCGACTCATATACAGATTCTTGCCGATCGGGACACGCCGTACCGGAATATCAATGCTCTGGTGGAAATTCTAAAACAACTTCAGCATCGGGTTGTCTCTTTTGTAGCCCGGGAACCTCAAGTAGGCGAGCATCATAACAAATGAAGAATAAGACCATCCCTAAGTCCGAGGGGAAAAATCCTGTTTTCATTGCCCTGCTTTTAGCAATGCTTCTCCACGGGATTCTCCTGACCCGGGGAACTCTCTTTATACCCGGGGAAAGAATTACGGAAGATCCAACGGTATTTAAACTGGTCGATGTAGAAGAGGACAGACCTCCTCTCGAATCGAGAGAAAAAGCGAAACAGATTCCTTTAACTCCCGTGCTGGAATTGCCTCGTATGGAACGCATAGAACCAGAAGAAGTGGAAATACAATCCATCCAGAAGCCGCTCCCGGAGGCAGCTTTACAATCAATCGACCCCCTTGCAGAGAGCATAGAAGAAACGGATGAAAAAGTACAAGAACACTCCAATTCCGGATCGAATCTATCAATAATTCCTTCTAATACCGGAAATACTTCCATCGAGTACCTGCCCCCGCACAAGATTTCTGTTCCACCGAAAATTCCGGTAGAACAGGTGCTCCGCAACATTACGTATCCTCTTTCAGCAAAACAACAGAGGATCGAAGGAGTTGTATACCTGGAGCTTTACATTGACAAAGAAGGAACAATCCGGCGGATTGTAGTACTGAAAGATCCCGGGTACGGATTAGCCGAAGCAGCCATAAAAGCCTTTGAAGGGGTTCGCTGCATTCCCGCAGAAGCAAACGGTGTTCCTGCTCCTGTTCGGTATCGATACCCGATACGGTTTAAACTGCGGTAAAGTATACTGAGCTCAGTTATTGTAAGCATTGAGAGAGTGAGGATATGTTTCCTTTTTGATTAATTTTGGAACAATTAATTCTTATTTGAAACAAATATAATTTCCATAAATTTAAAAAGCATGTTTCAACGACCCAATTTACGCAGGCGAAAAATTACTTTTTTCTGAATAAAAGCGTTGCTATGAACAACGCAGAGCAACCACAGACATCAACTGAAGTGATAACTTCCTGAAAAGTAGTGAATTACAAAAATCCCTCTGGCTGTAAGAACAAATCCTTACTATCTATTTCCTGTTAACCGTTTATTACCTGAGGTAGATGCTTAAAAATATTAAATAAATAAACATTGTTGGAATATATTTTGCTACATTATTAAAAACTTTCAGTTTTCTGAGTTTATTAAGGAGTTTTCGATTGATAAGATCAAAAAAGTTTGAATTTGATTCTGTGATAGGAGCAGCTTCCATAGGCATTGGGATTATCTGCCTGGTAGAGTGCAAAAGATTATTTCCCCTTCGAAGCAGCCTTTTATCAGGTGATCATGCTCTTGTAGGATTAACCGGCTTCTCGATGATCTTTCTTGGGTTTCTGCTATTACTTTTCAAGGCGAAACAGAAGCCTCCTAAAGTCGTCTATCCAGGAAAATCCATGATGCTCCGCATCATACTGATCCTTGGGATTCTATCTATCTATGCCGCCAGCCTTAAATTTCTCGGTTACATTCTCTCTACTGTTTTATTTGGTATACCTCTATTTCGCTTGTTCGGCGGATATAAATGGCTTCAATGTATCATTTCATCAGCCCTCTGTACTATGGGTCTCTATGTCGTTTTCATCTCTGGACTAGGCATGTCGTTTCCCCGAGGCTTGATCTTTTAATGTGAGACAAAGGAGATTCCTGAATGGCAAACTCATTTAACATGCTTATTAACGGTTTTACTCAAGCGTTAACTCCTCTTAACCTTGCAATGGCCGCAATAGGTACATTAGTAGGAACTCTGGTCGGCGTACTTCCCGGTCTCGGTGCTGCATCCGCTATTGCTATTCTGATTCCTGTAACAGCGGTATTGAAGCCCACCCAGGCGATTATCATGCTGGCAGGAATTTACTATGGTGCTCAATACGGAGGCTCTACGACCTCTATATTATTGAATATTCCTGGTGAAACCGCCTCTATTCCTACGTGTCTCGACGGGTTCCCAATGGCGAAACAGGGAAGAGGGGGACCCGCATTGGGAATAGCTGCGATTGGTTCCTTTATCGCGGGCGTTCTTGGTGTGTTTGGCCTGGCTTTCTTTGCACCTATTTTCGCGGAACAGGCCTTAAAATTCGGCCCACCCGAATATTTCTCTCTCATGATTCTTTCGCTAAGCATCATCGTGAATTTTTCAGGTGAGTTCATCATTAAAGGTTTCATCATGGGGGTACTGGGCTATATCATCTCAATGGTTGGTGTCGGCATTACTACGGGACTCCCCAGGCTCACTTTCGGAAGCATTGCTTTGACTCGAGGATTCGATTCCATTGCAATTATCATCGGCCTTTTTGCCCTTCCCGAGGTATTGAAGGGAATGGAAGAAAAGGTGGTTGCTGTATCTGCTGAAAATATTGGGAGCATCTTTCCTAGCAAAACGGATTTGAAAAAGAGCTTCTGGCCTATACTCCGAGGCTGGGCTATCGGGTTTTTCCTGGGGCTTTTGCCAGGTTGTTCTCCGGCTGTATCAACCTTTATGTCCTATGACGTTGAGAAAAAAATATCAAAACATCCTGAACAGTTCGGCAAAGGAGCAATAGAAGGAGTTGCAGGCCCTGAAGCTGCAAACAATGCCAATAGCCAGGCAGGTTTTATTCCCTTATTCTCTTTCGGTATACCGGCATCTCCCGCTCTTGCGGTTCTCCTCGCAGGATTGATGATCTACGGTCTTCAGCCAGGACCCATGTTGTTTCAGCAAAATGGAGGCTTTGTATGGGCAGTGATCGCAAGCATGTTCATCGGCAATGCCATGCTCATCATTTTCAATCTGCCCCTTATCGGAATATGGGTACGGATTACCCGAATACCGTACGGGATTCTCGGACCTATCATCCTTTTTCTCTGCGTGATTGGTGCCTATTCAAGTCGTAACAGTATGTTCGATGTTTATACGATGATCGTTTTTGGGTTAATTGGCTACTTTCTCCAGAAACAAAAATGGCCCATTGTTCCCCTGGTCTTGTGTAATATTCTCGGTCCAACACTGGAAAGAGCATGGATTCAATCTATGGCCATGAGCCAGGATAGTTTGCTTATCTTCGTGAAACGGCCGATATCCTGCGGGATTCTATTCCTTACCTTCGTTTTTATTTTTCTATCAACGAAGGTAATGCGTCGGACAAAGAAACTCGCAACCGATGCAGCTGGAGAGGATGTTAGTTTAACTGATTGAAGCAATGCAAGTCCTTGTTTTCCAGACTAATTGGTCTGGCAGGATTTGGAAAGGAGGAAATAGAAAGAAAATTAGTTAATAAAGCATTTATGAAATTTTAATAGGAAGAGGAGATTGTATTAGATGAAAAAAACATTATTGATACTGTTGTTCAGCATTTTAGCCGTTAGCCTTATTTTTTCCGAAGGCTCTACTGAAAAAAAGGTTGACCAGTATCCCACAAAAGGAATCGACATTATTGTGTCTGTATCTGCGGGAGGAACACCGGATGTACTGACCCGGGTAGCGGCTGAATGGCTGTCGAATTATTGGAAAAAGCCTGTTACGGTTATCAATAAACCGGGCGGAGGAGCTATACCTGGTGCTCTTGAAGTACTGAATGCTCCGGCTGACGGCTATACCGTGGGGACAATTACATCTCAGAACTCAAGCCAGCAGCATGGTGCAAACAAGAATCCTCCCATCGATGTAAACAAACCGACGTACGTCGCCAGGGTTTTTGATGTTGATCTAGTCCTGACAGTAAATGCCAAATCAGAATGGAACGATATAAAATCCTTTAGTAAGTGGGCGGTAGAAAATCCAGATAAGTTAGTCTGGGCATGTACAGGGGCCGTATCTACAGCTTCATTTGCCACGGCTGAATGGTATGCGAAAATCGGTGGTGATATTAGAAAAACCCGGATGATTACAACTGCCGGCGGATCCGAAAGTGCACTGCAGCTTGCTGCAGGCAACTGTGTAATGAACTTTGGGGATTTTCTCGGATCTGCTCCAATGGTTCAGGCAGGCAAGGTGCGCTATCTTGCAACATCGGCTAAGCAGAGAAATCCCTATTTCCCCGACGTCCCTACGATGGAGGAGAATGGCATTAAAGGGCTTACTGTCAGTATGTGGGTAGGCTTCATGATGCCAAACGGAGTCCCCGATACTGTTGTCAAAGCCTGGAACGATGCGATCCAGAAAATGATTGTCGATCAAGAATTCCTCAAGAAGCTCTCAAATGTTGCAGGCAGGACAGCCTATTTGAATTCAACTGATTTCCGAAAGCTTATTCTTGAAGAGTGTGCTACCTATACAACGCTTGCCGAGAACCTGGGCATACGAAAGTAATACTTCATTTTCTCGTATAAAGAGCGGGAGAAAATCTATAATGTAATTCTCCCGCTTTTAGTATATAAACTGAAAGGATACGTAAGATGCAAGCGGATATACTTATAAAAGGTGGACATTTGATTGATTCCGCTGAAGGGCTCGATTGTATAGGTGATATCGCACTGAAAGATAAAAAGATACTGGCAGTTGATACGTCGATTGAGGCAAAAGCTGGTATCATCATCGATGCAGAAAACTGTATCGTCTCCCCTGGCCTGATTGACAACCATCTTCATATGTTCGCAGATGCAACCGATGCAGGAATCGATCCAAATATTGCATTACTACCAAATGGCATAACGACCGCGGTAGAAGGCGGGAGCCCTGGCGTCAGCAATTATGAGCTGTATCGACGGGAGGTGATTAACCGGAGCCGTGTTCGCATTAAATCTTATCTAAGTGCATCCTCAACAGGCATGATTACCCGGAAATATCCCGAAAATTTCAATCCTGAATTCTTTGAGCGTGAACGGATCAAAGAGCTATTCTGCAAATACCCGGATGAATTATTGGGATTAAAAATACGAACTTCCAAAGATATTGTGGGAGAGGGAAATGCCAGGCCTCTTAGGGAAGTTATTAAACTTGCCGAAGAAATCGGCTGCAAGGTAACAGTACACATCACAGATCCTTCCATTGATACCGAAGATATTGCATCCATGCTTCGTCCAGGGGATGTTTTTTGTCACGTCTTCCAAGGAAAAGGAAACACCATCATACGTGAAGATGGGAAAGTTAAAAAAAAAGTTAGAGAAGCACAACAGCGTGGGGTCATTATGGACGCCTGCAATGGGAAGTTCAATTTTTCGATCTCCGTTGCCCAGGCTGCAATAGCCGATGGCTTTTTCCCTGATATAATCAGCACTGACTATAACACGATGGTAATGTACCGGCATCCTGTACTGTCCCTACCCTACCTCATGTCAAAATATCTAGCACTCGGTATGACGCTAAACGACATTATGAAAGCATGTACTGCCACCCCTGCAGAAGTTATAGGACTCAAGGGCATCGTTGGAACCCTCGTCCCTCAAGCAGATGCCGACATAGTCATTTTAAAAGTCATAGAGCAAGAGTCCTGTTTTTATGATTGTCATAATGGTCTTCTTAAAGGCAAGCAGCTCCTGGTGCCTCAAATGACCCTAAAAGGAGGCAACATCGTTTTTCGTCAAGTCTCGTTTAATAAAGAGTTTCGCTAAAGTTTAGTCCTCCTCTTGAGCCTGGGGAACAACTCGGGTAAACTCTTTCCCATGGTGTGTAGAACTGCAGCGGAACAGGCAAAGAAGGCATCGATCCCTCTCGGAGCGCTAAAACGGGGGGAGAAGGATCGGGCTCTTTCCATAATACGGGACACTCTCTGGGCGAATCGAGAGAAAATCTTTTCTGCCAATCAACTGGATCTGGATCGTTCTGAGAAGGAACATCTTGCTTCCCCTCTATTAAAACGACTGAAATTCGACGAACCGAAACTGAAAGAGGTCTGCTCAGGATTGGAGAGCCTGATCCGGCTCCCCGATCCTATTGGCCGGGTGCTCTCTGCCCGGGAATTAGATACCGGGCTGGAATTATATCAGGTTACCTGCCCCATCGGCGTAATCGGGATTATTTTCGAATCCCGGCCTGATGCACTGGTCCAGATTTCCTCGTTGTGCTTAAAAAGCGGAAATGCCGCTCTTCTTAAGGGAGGAAGAGAGGCATGGGAAACGAACCGGATGCTCTACACCCTCATAACGGAAGCGAGCCGTTCTGCCGGAATTCCCGAAGGGTGGATTACCCTCCTGGAAACCCGGGAAGATGTATCGGAACTTCTTAAGCTGGATACCCTGGTCGATCTTATCATCCCCCGCGGTTCCAACGAATTTGTCCGGCATATTTTAAACAACTCTTCCATTCCCGTACTCGGGCATGCAGAAGGAATCTGTCACCTTTACATCGATGCAGGAGCGGATCCAGACATGGCTGTAGGGATCACTGTGGACGCAAAAACCCAGTATCCGGCTGTCTGTAATGCCATCGAAACGCTCCTGGTGCACAGAGAACAGGCACCTTCTTTTCTTCCCCGGCTTGTTGCAGCACTTCAAAACGTTGAGCTTCGAGGATGCTCTGAAACTCAGGCTATTATTCCCTGCAAACCTGCAACGGAAGAAGACTGGCGGGCCGAGTACCTTGATTACATCCTTTCCATAAAGATCGTGGGATCCATCGAAGAAGCTATCCAGCATATCAATACGTACGGTTCCCGGCACACCGACGGAATCGTAACCCCTTCTCAAGAGAGGGCGGAATTCTTCATGGAACGGGTTGATTCAGCCGATGTGTTCTGGAACGCCAGTACCCGCTTCTCCGATGGGTACCGATATGGGCTAGGGGCAGAGGTGGGAATAGCAACGGGCAAACTCCATGCCCGGGGACCCGTAGGACTTGAAGGACTTACCACATATAAATGGCGACTATACGGGAAGGGCCATACCGTTGCCCCGTACACAGGCTCTAATCCACAACCGTTTTCTCACCGGGACTTACCGCCCGAGCTTCCCCCGGTGAAATAGGACTTACCCTCATGCGTGACTTCTCAACTGCCAAACGAATTGTTATTAAAATCGGGACAAATCTTCTTTCCCGGGAATTCTCGGTAGATACTGACTATATTGCATCCATGGCCGATCAGGTTTCACAAGTAATTCAGAGTGGCCGAAAAGTGTTGATCGTAACTTCCGGTGCTATTGGAATGGGGGCTGGAGAGTTAGGAATCAGGGAAAAAGTTAAAAGCGTGCGGATGCGGCAAGCCTGTGCCGCTATAGGCCAGCCCCTCTTAATGAAAGCCTACCGGGATGCCTTCAGAACGTATGGAATTACCATCGCTCAAATCCTCCTTACCCGGGAAGTCTTGAACAACCGAAAAAGCTATCTGAACCTTCGTACGAGCGTAGAAACTCTCCTGGAACTAGGGGTTGTACCGATTTTCAACGAAAACGACGCCATTTCCACCGCTGAAATTGGGAATGCTTTCGGGGACAATGACCGCCTCTCCGCCCTGATCGCCAGCAAGATCGATGCGGACCTCTTAATTCTCCTGACAGATATAGATTCCCTCTATACGGCGAATCCAAAGGTAGACCCTTCTGCCGTCCCCATTCATACGGTTGAACAGGTGGATGCAGCGATCCTTGCCTGTGCAGGCGCAGCAGGGAGTACATTCTCCACCGGAGGAATGCGGACAAAGGTTCTTGCTGCCCAGATTGCCGCAAAAGCAGGCTGCCGGATGGTTCTTGCCCACGGAAGAGAGCCTAACGTGCTGGACCGGATCCTTGTAGGAGAACAGATCGGTACACTCTTTCTCGCAGGGGAGAAACTATCCAACCGGCAGCGCTGGATCCTGAACGGTACCCCCCAGGGGAAACTCATAGTGGACGAAGGGGCAATCGAAGCGATGCGGAACCGGAAGAGTCTGCTTCCCTCGGGCATTCACGAGGTAGAGGGGGTATTCGCAGCCGGAGACATTGTATTGGTGAACGATAAAGCAAAGATTGTTACCGGCTTGAACAGTACAGAACTGAAAAGCCTGATGGGAAAGCACAGCTCCGAGATCCGTAAACTTCTGGGTTCCGAAAAACGGGATGTGGTAGCC
>JAGODW010000025.1 GCA_017998025.1 Spirochaetales bacterium | reverse complement strand
CCTTAAAGAGATACTTCAATTTAAGGAACAAGCCCAGAAGAGGGTACAGGAACTTGAACGGACATCTCAAGAAATGGGAGAACTGGATCGGGCAATTACTGAAAAAGAAAGGAATCTTTTAGCTGAAGCGCATGAAATATCTGAAATGAGGAAAAAAGCCGCTGAGAAGCTTCAAAATGCTGTCACCGAGGCTTTGAGCAAACTCGGTATGAAAAAAATACGGTTTCAAATCTCCCTCACCCGGAAAGAATCGAATCCAGGAGTAGTTGTATGCGGCCCATTTGGTTTTGATTCTGTTTCTTTCCTTATTGCACCGAATCCGGGAGAGCCGCTGAAGCCTTTAAAGGAGATTGCTTCGGGAGGTGAAGTATCTCGAATCATGCTGGCTATTAAAACGGTATTGGCCGAATCGGATTCTATCGGATGTTTAATTTTTGATGAAATCGATACGGGGATCGGAGGTGAAGCAGCCGTTGTAGTAGGTGAGTACTTATATAATCTATCCCGATACAAACAGGTGCTGGTCATTACCCATTTAGCGTCCCTTGCAGCGAGGGGGGATAGGCACGTTCGGGTTGAAAAAATTGTAGAAGGTGAAAGAACTTACACCGATATTAAATATATTGAGAGAGAGGAACGTGTTAAGGAAATAGCAAGGATGTTATCGGGCGAGCCAGAAGAAACCGTTTCCTTGATTCATGCTGAAGAGTTGCTGCGTAAGTTCGGTAGAATCCAGAGGTAGACGGAGAGGTTATGGGAAAAATAAGTGTAGAAGCAAAACGGCGTTATTTCGAAAAAGTTAAAGAATATAAAACAATACTGGAGCAGTTCATTCAGCGGGAAAAAAATCTTCTAAAGGTTGTTGAGAAGGGGGACTCAAATGCCGCCTATGTGAAGATCAACCTGGCGGAGGAATCCTTAAATCTGGCTTCTTACTATCTTCTATTAAATGAGATTTCTCTATCTCTTCTGGCTGTAAAAAATGATTCATTCTTAAACGAGGCCCGTAAAAGTTGTTATAAAAGCATTATTTATTTAGAGGATGTGGTGTCCAATTGTATCGATACCCCGTATTCTGATTACAAGGAAAAATTGGAGCTTATAGAAGGAATGCAGGATGAGAAACGGTACGCTTTAGTACAAAAATTAGGATTCACTATACAATCTGTAATAGATGCATTTGGAGAACAGTCAAAGTGGAAATGGTCCTTTGTTGAATTAGAAGGAAGGTTTGCCACGGTGGCAAAAAATATCTTCAATATGAAAAATCTGGCGGAGGGACTGGATCCACGTTCGGAAGGTTATCAGTTTAGGACATCTCACTTAAATCTTTTAAAGGATCTCCTGCAAAAAGCGGCAGATCGCTATCGAGAAAAGTATGAATTATCAACCCTTCGAATAGATGATTTCAAGCTTGCTATCAGCTATCTGGGTGCCTTACGGAGACTTTATCTGCTTTTAGGGGATGGCCCGAATGCAGAAACTATCCGTAAAAAAATTGAGGTATGGACGCAGAAGATGGCAGATGACGAACGCCGTTTGGATAGCAGGCGAACCCCTGGAACAAAGCCACCCTTAGAGCATCATGCTCATTGATCAGTTTTTTTTAATTCATGGAGAGCATCAAACGGGAATATTTCTCCCAGGGTAGTTTGGACGATGCCCCCCTTGAATCCTGAAAAAATAATTGGGAACTCTTCGGATACAAATTCAGAGATAACCTGTCTACATGCACCACAAGGGGAAATGGGATATCCCGCATCCAAACAAAAGATCGCTAACGCGGCAAACTCATGTTTTCCCTGGGAAATAGCAGAACCGATGGCTACTCTTTCTGCACAGATCGTCAAGCCGTAAGAACGATTCTCTACGTTTGAACCTGTAACTAAGGTCCCATCTTTACACAGTAAAGCCGCTCCCACACGAAACTGGGAATAGGGTGCATACGCATTGAGAGCTGCATTGCGAGCAGTTTGGAGAAGATTTTCATATTCTCTTAAGGAATACATTTCGTTGACAGGCCTCCTTTCTGTAGTATAAGCTACCGTAGGAATGACGGACAAGCCTCACAAACGGAAATGGATAGGAATACTCCTATTTCTCGTTGTGTATATCACTATATTTCCTCGTTCGCTGGGAAAGGAACTGTTAATAATTCCCCGATGGGTAGTTTCTGTTACAGATTTTGCGCACCCTTCTTCATCCCCCCCCCTCTATGGTGAACAGGGGAAAGAGAGGAATATTGGATTTCTTTTAGGGGACACTGTGGGGTATGTAACTCGAGAGGGCGTTTTACTATATAAAGAAAAGGTCCTGCACAATGCAGCAATTTCTGATCGAGGCTTTATTAATTACTCTGCTGTGCCAAAGAACCTGCTTCTTAAGGATCCTTGGGGAAGATTTTGTGCGAATGTCCAGGTAGATGGATATCCGTTTGTTCGAAGGAGCCGGTTGTTTGTGCTGTCTCAGGATGGCTGCAGGATAACGGAAGTTTCTTCCCAGGGAGAAGTAAAGTGGGAAAAAGATTTTAATCAATTGATCACTACGGTAGATGCCGGTACGTCTCATACGGTTGTGGGATTATTGGACGGCTCTTTCTTTGTGTTAAAGGATACAGGGGATGTCCTTTATCAAGAACGGGAGCGGGAAGGAATTCTCCATGCCGTATACTGTGTTTCGATCTCTGCGAATGACCGGTTTATCGGTATAGTGTTAGGGCTTCATCCTCAGAGGGGCATACTGCTGGAGAGAACAGTAACAGGATATAGGCAGCTTAGTGCTTTTGAACTTTCCAGTGACTATCGTCGATCTATCCAAGGCTTAGTCGTTTATCCCGCCGGGATTTTCTTCTTCGAGGATCCAGAAGGGATACGGCTCATAGATACAAATTTATCTCAGCCTGTACGGGTCTCCCTGGAAGGAAAGCTCCAGAGTATTTCCGGTCCTATTGCTGAGGGTATCGTAACGGCATGGACTCGTACCAATGGCGGGCATGTATTCTATGGGGTGAATTTTTATGGCAAAAAAGTTTTTTTCAAATCTTTTCCGGTAGAGGGACCGTTTTGCTATAAGGTGTGGGACTCATCCTTCCTGATAGGAATTTTAGATCAGATTCTTTATTTTGAGGTGAAAGCAGGATGAGGCGCTGTAATACGGTTTTTATTTTATTTGTTATTTTATTGTTCAGTTCGTTTGTCCCCTCTCTGTTTTCTTACCAATGGCCTGTAGAACCGAGAATTCTATCCGTATTCGGGCAATGGAAAGGAGAAAGTTTTTTTAAAGGGATAACCCTATTTTCTCCAGCCTCCGAGGTAAAACCTATTGAGGATGGGGAAATTATTTTTTCCCATTACGAGTCTATCCAAGATGGACGTCTTCCGTATGCTTTGGGTTCTTTTATTGTAATAGAACATGAGAATGCATTGCGATCGATCTATGGAAACTTTGCGCTGTCTGAGTCGGCAGTTGATAGTAAAACATATGTTGGAAAAACGGATAGCCTGGGAAAAGCGGGATTAACAGGAGCTGCTGAAACTTCCGGTGTATCTTTATTTATTTATGACGGTGAAGCTGGGCAATTCGTAAATCCTTTCCTTCTCCTTCCTCCCTTTAAAGATTCCAGGCGACCGGTCATTCGAAATGTGCAACTAGAATCGAAAGATGCTCTTATTACCCTGCCCACTTCAGATCTGGTGCCGAAAGGGAATTGGGAAATAACTGCGGAGATTTATGATCTGAGCAGTGCTGTTACTATGTTCTGGCCGATGGGCGTATATAAGGTAAGTTTATACATTAATGGCCAAGAACTTTTCACACTCACGATGGATGCATTAAAAGAATCGGCGGGAAAGATTCGAGTATATCCTTCAGAAGGTTTCTCTGCAGAGCAAGTATACAAGGAAGCTTTCCGAATGCGATTAAAATCGGTGCAGCTGAATCCGGGAGTTGCAAACATAGAAATCGTTGCAAGGGATTTTACAGGAAATGAACGAAATCAAACCTTCAGATTTCGAGTAGGTGATTGATGCATACCTATTCTTCTGTACCTGCTGATGAAAAAACAAGCATAATCCCCTGTCCTATCTGTGGAAACAATGAGTATAAACCGTATAGGGAGATCCCAGGTGCCCATTTTGTTCAGTGTAGAGACTGTAACCATGTATTTCAAAACCCTCAGCCGGTGTTTGAAGACTTAAAAAAGAGATACCAGGAAGCGTACTTTCAATATGAGCTTGAGAATGAGAAGAATTTTTTCAACCTGATGCTATTAGGGTTAGAAGATATTCATTTCTCAGAATGGGAAGAACCTCTTCGCCAGGCTGGAGCATTTCTCGATGTTGGATGTGCTACCGGAATGTTGCTGGGACACATGCAGAACCGGGGATGGAAAGTGCAAGGAGTAGAGATCTGTAAAAGTTCTGCACTCTTTGGAATACGTGAAAGGGGAGTGCCTATTTTTATAGGTAGTCTGGAAGAAGCTTCCTTTCCCCCTAAAAGTTTTTCTCTGGTCCACTCCTCTCATCTGATTGAGCATTTACAGAACCCGAAGGATTTTATTTCCCTTCTTTATGATATTCTCATTCCCCGGGGGCAGGCTGTGCTGGTTACTCCAAACCGAGGTGGGTTTCAGGCCCGTCTCTTAGGAAAGAGATGGAGGTCGTGCATCCCTGATCATTTGCATCTTTTTTCTATTCCTACCCTGCGGACTATGGTGCAGGAGAGGGGATTTCGTGTTCTTCATGTGCAAACCTGGGGTGGTATTGCCCAGGGGCTCGTACCTCGTTGGATTAAAAATCCTGTGGACCGATGGGCAAAGAAATGGGGATTTGGGGATGTAATGCTTTTCCATATCGAGAAAATATAGACGCCTTACAGTCTTGAGAAGACTCTTGACAGGAAAGGATCCTTTTCCTAGGATTGGAGAGTTCTTAAGGCCTGGAGGCAAGCATGAATCGTAAGCGTTTGGAAGCTCTCCCGGAAGAAATCTTACGCAAACTCCTGGAACAGGAAGGTATCGAGGTTCCAGAAGATGTTGAGCGGATTCTTTTGATAGATGCATTGCTGGAAATACTAGAAGAAAAGCTGGAAGAACAAGAACTTCAAAACAATAACCTGGTTCAGGTGTCTCAGAAAAAATACGACTTAACCCTTCCTGAGTTGATAGATACGGATGATGTTGCGATAGAACCGTTACCCATGTTCTACCCGGAAACTAAAATACAATTCCTCTTGCGGGATCCCTTTTGGGCTTTTGTATACTGGGATGTGAAAGCAGAATCTCTTTCTGCGTTAAAGCGGGAAGAGGGTGCTGAAAAATTTATACTACGAATACTGCAGTTGCAAGATATTCCCCGGGATTCAAATCCTGGTTCCTGGATGGTTGTTGATTTCTTTGATATAGAACTCGGATGCAAAGATTATTCCTGGTATATCAACCTTCCTGTTCAAGATGCATCCTACTGTGCTGAATTAGTATTGCAGGGAAAACAAAAGGAGAAGGCCCTGGCCAGATCGAATGTTCAGTATGTGCCAAGAGGATTTACCCTGGAAGAATTACTTTACCCTGATGGGTCAAAACCAGATCCTGTCTATGCCTTGATGGAATTAGATAAAATGGATAACCTATACACGAAGCGTTCTGTCCCTCCGCGCTCAGGTATAGGGGATCAAGATTGATAATCATCAAAAGGATTTATGTTCCATGCAAAAAGGTTTTTTAATTTTCGCACTTCATGCGCATCTCCCCTATGTTCGGCATCCAGAGTATGAAGATTTTTTCGAAGAACATTGGCTTTTTGAAGCAATTTCAGAAACGTATCTCCCCCTTTTGAGGGCATTCGATCGTCTGGAACAAGATGAAGTTCCGTGGAAACTAACTCTATCTATTTCACCAACTCTAATTACGATGCTGGAGGATCCTGTTCTTCAGCAAAAATACATACGGTATACAGAGCGGTTACTTGATTTAATCGAAAAAGAGGAAAAGAGAACTGCGGGTTCCGTCGGGTATGAAAGAATTCTAAGAATGTATAAAGACTTACATACTCAAAATTTGAAACAGTTTAAGGAAGAGTATGGTCAGCATATTTTAAAGGGGTTTGATTTTTTCATTAAGAAAGGTCGAGTTGAACCCCTGGTTACTTCTGCTACCCATGCGTACCTTCCTCTCTACGAATCGTATCCAGAAACGATCTATGCCCAGATCCAGGCTGCTTTACAAACTCAACATAAAGTTTTCGGAAAGGCGCCACGGGGATTCTGGTTGCCTGAAATGGGATATTTCCCTGGTGTAGAAGATTATCTGAAAGACATAGGGACAGAATATTTCTTTGTAGCTACCCATGGAATTCTTTTCATGAAAAAGCGTCCTGAATATGGGATATTCGCTCCTGTAGAGTGCCCAAATGGAGTAGTTGCTTTTGGCAGGGACATCTCCTCTTCCCATGCAGTCTGGTCTTCAACAGAGGGATACCCTGGAGATTCCGTGTACAGGGATTTCTATAGGGATATTGGTTTTGATCTTCCGCTAGAATACATTAGCCCCTACCTACCGGATGGGCAGAATCGGATTTTTACAGGATTGAAATACTATGCTATAACGGGCAAAGAAGGGGAGAAGAATCTGTATGATCCTGAAAAGGCAACCCGTAAAGTTGTGGAACATGCGGAGAATTTTGTCTATACCCGTTCTCGGGTAGTAAATAAGATGTCTTCGTGTATGGACATGCCTCCTGTTATGAGCTGTCCTTTTGATGCGGAACTCTTTGGTCACTGGTGGTTTGAAGGGGTCCAGTGGATTGAAGCAGTTTTTAGAGTCCTCCATAAACAGGATGTGATGGAGTGTATTACCCCATCCCAGTATATCAAGGAGTATGGAACGACTCAAAAAGGCCAGCCTGTTTTTTCAAGCTGGGGAAATGGGGGGTATTCGGAGGTTTGGTTGGATGGTGGAACCGATTGGCTGTATCGTCATACCCATAAAGCGGTTGACCGTATGATAGACCTCACCGATCGCTATCCAGAGGAGAAGGGGTTAAAGGGAAGAGCGTTGAATCAAGCAGCCCGGGAAGTCCTGTTAAGCCAGGCTTCGGATTGGCCTTTTATCATCCATGCAGGAACTACGGTTTCCTATGCAAAACGAAGAATCCGGGAACACCTTCAAAACTTTACACGTATTTATGATGCTCTTTGTTCCGGTGTGGTTAGTACAGAATGGCTAACCAAGCTGGAAAAACGGAACATTGTGTTTCCAGAATTGGATTACCGGATTTTTTCTCGAAGGCGTTCTATGTAATACATTCCTGCGTAATACAGTTCAAAGAATTATTTATTTAATATCTAGTTTATCTCTATTTAATCTTATAAATCAATAATTATGCTCAACAAACATGTACTATTTTTTCGCCCCTGATGCAAAAGTCTTCTAATTTGTAATTATCGCCGTTGACAATGGGGAAGGATGGGATAGTATAAATATCGGTGGGGAAAAGTGGTAAACTTTAGGAAAAAGTGGGTGGTATAAGGTGATTACGGGGGAATTCAGGAACTCCGTGGATGAAAAGGGAAGACTCATGATTCCTGTCAAGATACGGAGCGAAATTGCAGGTAATATTCTAATTTTGACACGAGGTATCGATACCTGCTTATGGCTTTTCCCCCCGGAAGAATGGAAAAAGATATCGGATAACTTGATGGAGTCGACTTCGCCTTTTAATGCAAAAGCGCGTTTGATCCAACGACGGATCGTGGCCCCTGCGCAGGAAGTGGAGGTTGATAAGGCAGGAAGAATCAATATTCCTGTAAGCCTGCGTGAATATGCAGGACTTAAGAAGGAAGCCGTCATCCTGGGGATCAAGAAGTACATTGAAATCTGGGATGAGGAGATATATGAGGCATACTGGAGGGAGAACGAGAAAGTCTTCCAGAATGCTGCAGAAGAGCTGGGGGGACTGGTTTCTTTCTAAAACTGGGAGGTTTTAGAAGAAGGATAGAATGGAATTAGTACATACCTCAGTAATGGTTGGGGAAGTGCTTCAGCTTTTAGCTCCGAACTCCGGAGATTCTTTACTTGTGGATTGCACGGTAGGGGAGGGGGGGCATGCTGAAGCATTTCTCAAACAGTTTCCTCATCTCAGAATTATTGGGCTGGACGCAGATAAGGTAATTCTGGAAAAAGCCCGGGAACGATTGCTCCCTTTTGGTGACCGTTTTAGGGGAATCGAAAGTTGGTTTGACGAGTTTTTTGCCAATTATCCCCTGAACGAACGGCCGGACCGTATTTTTTTTGATCTGGGAATCTCCACCTACCATTTCGAACGGTCCGGCCGAGGCTTCAGTTTCTTAAGGGATGAGATCCTCGACATGCGTCTGGGGAATGGAATGACGGCACTCGAACTTATAAATACTGCTTCTGAAAAAGAGCTTGCAGATATTTTCTTTAACTGGGGAGAGGAACGGTATGCACGAAGAATTGCCCATGAGATAGTTCGCATACGAAAATCTTCTTCCATCAGGAGCAGCAAGCAGCTTGCTCAGATTATCTGGGAGGCTGTACCTCCTTCGTACCGGTACGGAAGGATACATCCAGCAACCCGCTCCTTTCAAGCTTTACGCATTGCGGTAAACCATGAAATGGAGCGATTGGAACGGGCATTGAAAGGAGCGTTCACGGTATTGAAGGTAGGAGGAAGACTCGGGGTCCTTTCCTTCCATTCGTTAGAAGATAGGAGGGTAAAGCAATTTTTCCAGGAGAAGAATAAAACCTGTATCTGCGGCCCTGAAACGCCGATTTGTAATTGTGGACATAAACGGTCTGCAGTATGGATCACCCGTAAGATTGTGCAACCTACACCCCAAGAGGTGTCACTCAATGCAGCCTCCAGGAGTGCCAAGTTTCGGGTCATTGAGAAAATTGATGAGGAATCGACTGTATGAAACACTTAAAAAAATGGATCCTATTGAGTTGTGTTGCCCTACTCCCTGTTTTATTTTTCCTAAATGCGTGGCAGTCTTTTCGATATTCATCCTTAAAACGAGAAATCCGTCGGTTGGAGGCACATCAAATAGAAAAGATCGAAGAGAATAAGAGAAGCATTATTGCCATGGCCATATTGGATTTTCCCGAGCGGATCATTTCCCTCGCTGAATCGGCTCTGGGTTTAAAAAAACCACCTATAGAAAGGTATATAGAAATTCGTCCGTCCACGAAGGAGCGGAGTTCTGATGGATAGAGTACTGTTCCATCTTCCAGATGTAGTAAAACTTGTGGGAGGGCAGACGTACCAGGTCCCTTTCACAGAGAAACTAGAAATCACCTCTGTAATCTCAGATTCTCGGCAGGCCTCTTCCGGCTGCCTGTTCGTTCCTCTGAAAGGGGAAAGAACGGATGGACATTACTATATTGGAGAAGTGTTCGAAAAAGGAGGGAGGGCTTCCTTTGTAGCTGAGACGTTTTGGCAATCCAACAAGGACTTTCTACAATCCTACGCAATAAAATATCGAGGGGCCTATATTATTGTACCTTCCCCCCTTGAGGCGCTCCATAGGCTGGCAGAAGGGTATCTGGAAAAGAAGAAAACCTTTCGGATCGGTATTACAGGGAGTAATGGAAAGACAACTACCAAGGAAATCGTTGGTTCTATTCTGGAGAGGAATGCTCCCACGTTTATGAATCGGGGGAATCTTAATTCGGAAATTGGACTTCCCCTCTCGGTGTTCGAAGTTTCGGGAGAGGCTCGATGGAGCGTATTCGAAATGGGGATGAATCATCCGGGAGAAATTGCCCTATTGGTACAGATTGTAAAACCTGAAGCAGGATTGATCACAAATATTGGAACAGCTCATATAGGTAATTTAGGTTCACAGAAAGCGATTGCAGAAGAGAAAAAGAACCTGCTCTTGTCCTTGCCTCCTCATGGGGTAGGGTTTATGTATGAAGAAGAAGAGATGGGTTCCTTTTTGAAAGAGGGAGTAAAGGCGAAGATCAAATTGTTTGGTGAACGAACAACTCCTGGTTTTCAAGGAGCGGAGAACCTGGGGCTACAAGGGTGGAAGATTCATCTGGATGGGAAAACAATACGATTCCCCTTAATTGGAAAATTTAACTTGAGAAACGCTTTGGGCGCTGTTTCTCTTTGCAAAGAATTAGGGGTAAGGGAGGGGGATATCCGGGAAGGTTTAGAAGCTGTCCGTCCGCTGTTTGGACGTGGGCAGATTTTAGAGGGGCCAATCACTTGTATTCTCGATTGCTACAATGCAAATCCCAACTCCATGATGGAAGCTTTAGATTTTTTGCAAGAACTGGAGTGGCGCGGACGAAAAGTAGCCGTTTTAGGTTCCATGAAAGAACTGGGCGGCTTTGAGAGCGAAGCACATAGAACCGTAGGAGAAAAAATCTTAGAAACCCGTTTGGGGGGTGTTTTTTTGTATGGTGAATCTATGGAAGTTGCCTACCAGATACTTCAGGGAAAAGGATATCCAGCGCCTGTATTTTTCGCGATCACCCTGGATGCAATGGCAAACAAGCTGAAACAATTTCTAATTTCAGGAGATCTTGTCTTGATAAAAGGATCAAGAAGTCTAGAACTAGAACGCCTGGTAAAAGCAATTTCTCCGTCAGAATCCGGAGGAGAACATGTTTAAAGAGTTTTTATTTCCATTAGTGAAATACTTCACGCCCTTTAATATTTTTCAGTACATTACCTTTCGTGCTGCCTATGCCGCCATAACTTCCCTTCTTATCGCTTTTATCTTTGGCCCCAGGATTATCCTCGGGCTGAAAAAATTGAAAGCAGGCCAGGAGATCCGCACAGACGGCCCTAAAACTCACTTAGCTAAGGCAGGCACCCCTACAATGGGGGGAGTAATGATTCTTCTTTCTATTATAATATCTATTCTTCTCTGGCAGGATGTTCGCAACAAATATACCTGGA
>JAGODW010000024.1 GCA_017998025.1 Spirochaetales bacterium | reverse complement strand
CCGTTTTATTTTGAGCCGTTAAGTCGATTTTTATTGGAAAATTTGGAAACTTTTTTTTCCTTGTGGGATACGAATCATTTTGTCAATATTAATGCTCCCAATGTACCCCGGTATAAAGGATTTCGAATCACGAACCCCTGCCGGCGGATCTATCATGATAAACTCGTGGAATTCCAGGCACCGGATAAACATACCTATTTTTTCATCGAAGGCATGCAAGTAGAAACTGTATTTTCCGATCATTCGGACTGGGAAGCGGTGCAGGAGGGGTATCTATCTATTTCACCGATTTTCATTCATCCTGTGTCGGAGAAGGAGGATATGCGGTATAGAACCGCATCGTTCAAACTCTATGAAGACTAAAAATAGTTTCACAGAAGGAGTCCGTTTGTACCGAAACAAACGGTACGAGGCAGCTCTGAAAGAGTTCCTCAGCATCCGGTCCGGTTCTCTGGCACATCCTGAACTTTCGTACTATTTAGGTCTCTGTTACACCAAGCTGGAAAAGTACGATGAAGCTCTCCTGTACCTGGAGCAAGTGGTGGCTTCCGAATCAGGGCTGATACATCTGTACCAGAGCCGTATGATCCTGGGGTTTATCTATGCGGTAACAAAACGATACCGGTTATCCGAGTTTGAATTCCGCAAGCTGCTTGAAGAAGGATTTGAATCAGCGAAAGTTTACAGTGCTCTAGCGTATGTACTATATATGCAGGGAAAACCTGAAGAGAGTATTCCTCTATTGGAAAAAGCGATAGAGTTGGAACCGGATAACGCCAATGCCATGAACTCTCTAGGATACATCCTGGCTGAACAAGATAAGCGGTTGGCTACAGCCCTCAGCCTTTGTGAGCGGGCTGTGTCAAAAGATCCTAAGAATCCTGCTTACCTGGATTCTCTTGGATGGGCGCATTTTAAACTAGGAAATAGTAAAGATGCCCGGCTGTATCTACGGAGGGCTCTGGAGTCTGCACCCAAGAACAAGGAGATCCTGCAGCATCTAAAGGTGGTTATGGAGGAGGAGAGGTGATTTTCAGAAAAAATCCTTTGAGGCTTCTATTTCTTTTTTCGATATATCTATGTGGGATAGCATCTTCCCTCTACTCCCAGCAAATAGATTTGAATAAGGTAAAGGCAGATGAAGAGTTCCGATGGGGGGTTGAAGCCTTTCACAAAGGGTACCTCAATGAATCGATCCTTTCTTTAAAACGTTCCCTATCCTATCAACCAGAGAATCCATTAACACGAATATGGCTTGCCCGTGCATATATTCAGTCGGGGTTTGAGGATGCAGGATTGTCCGAATTGAAAGGGGTTCTGAATGCCGGAGTTCGAGATATATTCCTTCAGAGCTGGGTAGAACTGCTGGAAGCAGGCCGCGGATTGCGGCGTGAACTTCAACCTCCTCCCCGATGGGTGTTTGCCGCTGAAATTGAAGGAACCCAGGGAGAGACTGTATTATTTAAAAGTCCCACGGTTGTTCGAGGCCGGTCCGATGGCACCTTTTATGTCGTTTCCTATGTGAAGAACGAGATACTGCTTTTGGACGTGAACGGCGTTCTGGTGCGTTCCCTCCGGGGGGGACTTGCAGGTTTTGATCATCCATTCGATATCATCGAAGGGGAGAATGGATCCTTCTACGTCTCGGAGTTCCGGGGAGACAGGGTAGCTCTCTGTTCTTCCAACGGGAATAAAATACGCGTATTCGGTTCCAGGGGAAGGGCTCCCGGTAGTTTGCTCGGCCCTCAGTACCTGGCAAGGGACGAGGCTGGGAATATCTATGTAAGCGAATATGGAAATCGTCGGATTTCTAAGTTTGATAATGAAGGGGCTTTTCTTACTACATTTGGAGAACGAACAGAGTTTTTTGAAGGATTTACGGCTCCGGCGGGAATTTTGGTAAAAGAAGACCAGGTATACGTGGCAGATACGGAAAAGAAGCAATTACTGGTATTTGATACGAACGGGAACTATCTGACCACACTCCTGAAAGGACGCTTGGTCCGGCCCGAAGGGTTAACCCGTATGGGAAATCGAATCTTAATAGCCGATGGAAATCGTCTGGTTTCCTACGATGTAGAGACAGATACGCTTCAGCCGGTTGTGGAGTATGGGGCTCAGGCTAAGAGGATTCTCTTGGCTGATCTGGATGCGAACGGAAACATTCTGGCAGGAGATTTCGATGCAAACGCGGTTCACATTCTTTCGGAACTTTCCGAGATGTACTCAGGTCTCTCTGTCCGTGTACAAAGGATCGATGCTTCCTCTCATCCTGAAGTGTATCTAGACGTTCGCGTTACGGACCGATTTGGGAATCCTATCGTGGGATTGAATGGTTCTAATTTTTTGATTACAGAACGGCGGTCACGGGTAGGAAAGACGGAGTTTTTGTTTGCCTCGCATCGAGACAACCGGTTTGAAATAGCCGTTCTAGTAGAACGATCCTTAAAGGCCCTTGAGGCACGGGAAACGTTGGGGCGGGTAGCTCAGGAGCTAGGACGAATTTTCCAGGGGATGGGGAATTTACGGGTAATTTCAGCCTCCTCTGTTCCCGCGGTAACATTTAAACCGCAGGAGCGGTGGGAACTATTGCCGGTTCGAATTATGGATTCCTCTACAGCCTACTCCGATCAATGGGCCTTCGATTTAGGAGCCAGACTGGCGACAACAGAAATAATGCCCAGCCGCTTTCGCAAGGCTATTCTGTACTTGACTACAGGCGAACTTACTTCCACATCCTTTCAGAACTTTGGACTTACCGAAACGGTAGGATACATGCGAAACAATGGAGTTGTATTTTATCCCCTGTATATTCAGAACGAAACGATAACCCGAGAGCTTGAATTCCTTGCTCGTGAAACCGGAGGAAGGTCGTATCGTTTTTCCGATCCTCAAGGGATTTCTCCCCTTGTATCCGATTTACGGCAACAGAAAGAGGGAGTATATGTACTTAAGTACACTTCCCGGGAGGATACTGATTTCGGCAGACGCTACATACCGGTCGAGGTAGAGACGCAGTTAATTCGGCGGAGCGGTAGAGAAGAGATCGGATACTTTGGGCCGCTGAAGTTCTAAGGAGCAGTTCTAAAAGGATAAAGCATGAGGTGGGAAGAATACTGTCTCAAGTGCGGGCTCTGCTGTTACGTACGGCATCGCGGGAAAAAAGGGGAGGTAATCGTCGAATACTCTTCTCCCTGTGAGTATTTGGACGAGAAAACGCATCTCTGCACTGTGTACGAGAAACGGTTTTCCGTATGTTCTGATTGCCGGAAACTCACCCTGTACCATGCCCTATTTTCCCCCTATTTACCTTCAACCTGTGGGTATGTTCGCCGATTTCGTTTCTGGAGGAATTCAAAAATCATCAGAACGGAAATGCCTCCGTCCCAGGATTCTTACTAAAAACCTTTTTATCGAGGATGTGTCTCTCATAGTTCTCTCCAGGTGAATCATCTTTGGCTGGTAATCTATCGATTTAGATAGTTGCCGGTTAGATTTTTTTTGCATACTATATAGTATCAGGAAGGGAGGAAATTCACTTTGGCCGATGGCAGTGATTTTACGGTTCGAAGAGATTTAGACGCTAAAGAACTTCAGAAAAATAAACTGAAAGAACCAGATATGTTCCGGGTAGTACTCTATAACGATCATTATACTACCCAGGAGTTCGTGGTAGGTGTAATTGTGGCTGTATTTAATAAGAGTGTTGCGGAGGCTACGAAAATTATGCTGGATGTTCATAGGAAGGGGAAAGGCACTGTGGGAGTCTATACCTATGACATTGCAGCTACAAAGGCACATCAGGTAATGCAACTGGCCAAGGCCCAGGAATTCCCCCTAAAATGTACCGTTGAGAAGGCGTAAGAATGACGATAAATCAAGAATTACAGGATGTGTTGAATGCCGCCTACCAGGAGGCAAAACAACGTAAACATGAATATCTAACGGCAGAACATGTTCTTTTTGCAGCCCTTCATTTCGATGGAGCCAGAACTATTTTATCAGAATGCGGGCTGGAGCCGGATACGATTCGGGAAGAGGTGGATGCTTACTTGCAGGAAAAAATTCCGAAGAGTCGCAAGAAAGAGCCGATGCAGTCTTTGGGATTCCAGCATGTGTTGGAGCGGGCCATCCTTCATACGGAATTCTCCAGCAAATCGGAGGTTGATATAGGAGATGTACTGGTTTCCTTGTATGACGATGAACAGTCCTACGGTTCCTATCTGCTGAAAAAGGCTGGACTGGAGCGGTTGGTCCTGTTAGAAGTAGTATCGCACGGCTCCTTTCAGAGTGGAGCAGAACCGGTAAGAGGAAGAGGAGAAAAGGATTCTAATTCTGAGAGTTCCGAGGAGGAAGAAGCACGGGAAGACGAAACCTTTGAAAATCGAGGGCAGAGAAGTACTTCTGCCAGAGTCTCCTTAAAAAGGGATATTCTGAAAGATTTTACCGTGGAACTTACCTCCCTTGCTGCGGAAGGGAAACTAGAACCTCTCATTGGGAGGGACGACATTGTAGAGCGCACAATTCAGGTCCTGGTTCGCAGGCTGAAGAATAATCCGATCCTGGTGGGAGAACCCGGGGTAGGAAAAACGGCCATTACCGAAGGGCTGGCTACACGGATTGTGGGGGGCCAGGTACCGGATATTTTAAAAAATTACAGGATATTTTCTCTCGATATGGGAGCTATGATCGCGGGGACACGTTATCGGGGAGACTTTGAGGAGCGGATGAAGGCGGTAATTACCCGGCTCCAGGAGGAGGAGAAGGTTATTCTGTTCATTGACGAAATCCATACAATCGTCGGGGCAGGGGCTGTTTCTGGCGGAGCCATGGACGCATCGAATCTGTTAAAACCAGCCCTTCAATCAGGGAAGCTCCGTTGCATAGGCTCTACCACGTTTGAAGAATATAGAAAATTCTTTGAAAAAGATCGTGCCCTAGCCCGTAGGTTTCAAAAGGTTGAGGTACAGGAGCCTTCCATCGAAGATACGGTAAAGATTCTGGAAGGATTAAAAGAAAAGTACGAAGAGCATCACAAGGTGACGTACACAGAAAAAGCTCTCCGAGCAGCGGTTGAGCTGTCTGCCAAACTGATCAACGATCGGTACCTTCCGGATAAAGCGATTGATGTGATGGACGAAGCCGGGGCCTGGATGCGAATGCATACCTACCGGGAAGGGCAGGAGGAAACAATTCCGGAAATTACCGAGGCGGACGTAGAAAAAGTAGTGGCAAAGATCGCAAAGGTTCCAGAACGGAGTGTAACGTATTCGGAGCGGGATCGGTTAAAGAACCTTTTACCTGAATTACAGAAAAGGATATTTGGTCAGGATGAAGCCCTGAAGACTGTAGCGGAAGCGGTAAAACGCTCCCGGGCTGGATTTCGGAGTCCGGATAAACCGATCGCTTCTTTCTTGTTTGTGGGACCCACCGGTGTAGGAAAAACAGAACTGGCTCGCAGCCTTGCAGAGATTATGGGGGCTCAGTTGATCCGCTTTGATATGAGCGAATATCAGGAACGGCATACAGTATCTCGTCTTATTGGGTCACCTCCCGGGTATGTGGGGTATGAGGAAGGGGGACTTCTGTCAGAAGCGATCCGCAAAACACCCCATGCGGTGCTTCTGCTGGATGAGATAGAAAAGGCTCATGCAGATATATTCAATGTTCTTCTCCAGATTATGGACTATGCTACCTTGACGGACAATAGTGGAAAGAAAGCCGACTTTCGGAACGTAATTCTTATCATGACTTCCAATGCCGGGGCAAGGGAAATCGGGAAACCGCTAATCGGATTCGGGGAGAGAGCGTTAAGCGAGTCTGTAGTGGATGATGCAGTAGAAAGAATCTTTAGCCCTGAGTTCAGGAATCGATTGGATAAAATAGTGATCTTTCGAGGATTGGATCGTCCCGTTGTACGAGAAATCGTATGGAAAGAGCTAAAAGCATTCGAGCAGCAGCTTGTAGAAAAGAGTATAACCCTTCAGGTAGGGGAAAATGTGGTAGATTACCTTTTAGATATAGGATATTCCCGCGAATTTGGAGCCCGGAACATTGCCCGGGTTGTGGAGGAGAAGGTCAAGTCTTACTTTATCGATGAAGTACTCTTCGGAAGTCTTTCTGAGGGAGGTACTGTAGAGCTTTCATTAGAAGAAGGCGAGATCCGGTTTGCGCGAGTCTCCTGAATGACGGATCGAAAAAAACGGATAGAGTTTCCCTACTTATCTGAAGACGATATTTTTCAGTTCCCTTCACCCCTCAATGCAACAGAAGAGGGAATTGTTGCAATAGGGGGGAATCTTTCTCCAGGCATGCTGTTATCCGCCTATTCGCAGGGGATTTTCCCCTGGTATTCTGACGATTCTCCTATCCTCTGGTGGAGTCCGGATCCTCGTTTCGTACTATTTCCGGAAGAACTCCATGTACCTCATTCTCTCGAAAGAGTGTTGAAGAAAAAGGAATATTCCTTTTCACTCGATACCCGGTTCCGGGATGTAATTACCGCCTGTTCACGGATCCCTCGTCCCGGTCAAGATGGAACATGGATTACCGATACCATGATCGAGGGATATTACATCCTTCATCAGCTGGGATATGCCCATTCTGTAGAAGTTTACCAGAACGGAGAGTTTGTAGGAGGCTTGTATGGAGTTTCTCTGGGATCCGTGTTCTTTGGAGAGTCGATGTTTACCTGGGTTCCCAATGGATCAAAAGCTGCATTGGTGGTTCTTGTACAGTATCTGAGAACGAAAGGGTTCCAGATGATAGACAGCCAGGTACCCACAGAACACCTTTCACGTTTCGGAGCCCGGAGTATCCCGAGGGTACAGTACCTTTCTCTTTTGAGAAAAGGATTAGAATTCCCTACGTACAAGGGGCCGTGGAATAGGATGTTTCCCGATTTTCCGCACGATGCCTGAATAAAACATAGCGTACGTAGCCCTAGTATTTAAATCCGCTGTCCCCGATAAACTCTCGAAGAATCGATGTCTCTGGTACGTATTTTGTAGGTATCGATAGGAAGTTATTCAAAAAAGAAAGGAGACTAATTGCTACGGAGTATACCTCGTGGTGAGGTTTTACCGTTTTTAGGATCGGCTCTGCAATCGGCTTTAAAACTCCTAATTCATAATCCAGCGCAGAGTTAAAGGCAATATCGGCAGATTCCTGGAAGGGGAAAATGTTACGATCTTCTCCCTTTCGCACCGACGGCCACATGGTAAGGGTCTTGTATGCAGAATGTCCTCGAAACTGGTAATCCCGTACAATTCTCCGTATCAATCTGTTGTCTGTTGTGGGAATTCGTGTATGTTCATCGATGTTCAACTGGGTAAGGGCGGAAACGTAGATCTTATACTTCCAGTGAGGATCGATTAGCGGAGTGAGACGATCGTTCAATCCGTGAATCCCTTCCATCAAAAGAATCCCGTTGGGAGGGATACGGAGTTTTTTCCCCTGTTCTTTTCTCCCTCCTGCCTTAAAATCGAAGATCGGTATTTCAACCTCTTCCCCCTTAAAGAGGGCGATTAAATGCTCATTCAAGAGGGGAATATCGATCGCTTCAAGAGATTCGAAATCGAAGTTTCCCTTTTCATCCCGGGGGGTACGTTCCCGGGGCAGGAAGTAATCATCCAGGGAAACCATCACCGGTACGAACCCCAGTACCGTGAGTTCAATCGCTAATTTTTTTGTGAAGGTAGTCTTTCCGGACGAAGAAGGTCCGGCAATAAGGGCTACCCGAATACGATCCTTCTGCTCCGCTATTTTATCTGCAATCTGGGCTATTTTCTTATTATGAAGAGCTTCGGCGACCCGGATAAAGTCCTGAATTCCATTCGAAGCAATGGTTTTGTTCAACTGGCCAACGGTAGCAACCTTTAGCACCTTGCCCCAGCTTTTATATTCTTTATAGATAGAAAAAAGGAGGGGGCTGTCCTTAAACTCTTCGAAAACAGCTCCCTGTTCCCCTGGCCTGGGAAAACGAAGAATAAATCCCGACTCGTAGGGCTTAAGGAGGAAATATTTCAGATATCCCGTAGAAGGTACCAGAGGGCCATGGGCTAGATCGAGGAAGTTCCGGCATTCATGTACAGGGATTTTCATTTCGTTCCGCGTTTCCAGAAGTTCTGCAGTAGCTTCCTGCTCATTCTGGGTAAAATACTGCAGAGCATCATGGTAGGACATTACCGTTCGCCGGATGGGAACGTCCATTTCTATAATTTCCTTCATCCTTTCTTCCAATGCTTCAAGATCCTGGGAGAAAATGGACTCCGCTTCGGGGAAAAAATAAAAATAACCATCGGAAAGAGAATGCCCGATGGTAAGAGTTCTATCGGGAAAGAGCTCCCGGGCAGCTACCGTTAGGAGAAAGCAGAGGGATCTTCGATAGACAATTACCCCCGCCGGAGTGTCAAGGGTTACGGGGGAAAGAGTAGCATTGAATTTAAGCTTATACGATAGACTGGTGAGCTCGTTGTTCACAAAACAGGCAATGACAGGGCATTCCTTTGATTCTTCGCAGAAATGCTCCAGAAGATTTCCCACAGGGGTTCCATAAGGAACCGCTACTTTGTTTCCTGTTTTAAAGGTGATTATAACATCATGCATGCTCTTCTCCTTCTGTTCCGGGCTGTCCCATGGCTCGAAGCCAAATGCCGGGTCCTAAGTAGGAAGGTTTTGGTTTTAGCAGGTTTCGGAGAGGTTCCAAAGAGGAGACAATCTCGGGAGAAACAAGTTTGCGGAGCTTCTCTTCGGTTTTAGTCTCCAGCGGTAGGGGCAGTCCTGTTTCATTCAACCATTCTTTTATTTTTGAATAAAGTTCGTCTTCCATGGTTTCCTTGTTTCTATTGAGAAAACAATTCAAGCTGAATGGGCCGATTTTTTCCGGACGGATGTTTTCCTTCTGTTTTTTTATTGGAATGTGCAGCCGGAATATTCGAGAGGTTATTGAAAATATCTTCGTATTTTTGGGCGAGAAAGGGATACTCCTTCTGCAGTAAGTGGATAATCTCCTCCTGCGCCTGCAATTGTTTTTCATTCCTCTGTGCATACAACCCTACGAGGATTGCTGCCTCTACCTCTGCTTCCTCCTTTACTCCGGAACAGAGGACCTTTAAGAGATAGACAGACCATCGTTCTCCCGATCCCGGAAGATTCCGGCGAATTGCAAATACTGCTTGAAGGCGTACTGCTTCAATCTCTCCAAAAATCAATCTCAGGTGATCCTTAAAGAGCGATCCGTCCCAGCCTTTCTGGTTCAGGCAATCGAGGGCCCAAAGAGCTAACTTTTTCGCCCATTCTGGATATCGTATGTAGATTTCCCGGATCAGGAATCCGATGCTGTCGGAGAACGGTTCTTCCTGTCCTGACGATAGGTATTTTTCCGCTTCCTCCAGAGTGGATTCCAATTCTCCTTTCCGCTGTTGAATTGCTCGTACGATTTCCCTATCTATCCCCCTTGCGGGTAAGGAGGCTGAGGGGAAGCAGAGATATCTAAGGAGGGGCTTCAGCCGTGCCGGGAGTGAGTTAGGGGGAATCGCTTGTAGGTATTTTTCCACTCCTTCCGGGTCATTGACATAGAAGGATTGAATGGCAAATACCAGGTCTACAAATGGACGAGCAGGAGAATCTAAGGGGATCCTTCCTGCATCTTCCAACAGGGCAGCATTCTCCATCCCGTTTGTGACAGATTCTAAAGCATCCATTACCAAAATCATCTGCTGTGGATCGGATGTGTAAAACAACTTCTCTATCTCTTTAGGAAGTACCATGCTTCTCTCTTTCTTTACTGTGTTTTGCTGGACGGTTACCGATAGGGGTAAAAAGTAGACCGTAAACCAGGGACTGTCAATTGGAAAGCTGCACAGAATCTGGATTTATCTTCATGATTTCTTCTTTTGTTAATATCTTTACAATTTTTGATTCTTCTGCGTTGGTCTTTACAAGGATCGGCTCTTTTAGGAGATCTCCTGTATCCGCTATATATACTTTTACCAGGGGAAATCGGGGATTTTCCACATTCGGTTCTACCACTATACCTTTGGATCCGTTTGCAAGCTGCACATAGGAACCAATCGGATAGAGGGAGATACAAAAGATCAGGGCTTTAAGGACGTTTTCATCGTATTGAGTTCCACTACCGCGCAGGAGGTCCAGAAGACTGGAATGGCCGTCTTTGCCTGGCCTGTACGGTCTGCGGGAAACAAGAGCGGCATAGGATCCTGCCACCGCAAGGATTCGTGCCGGAAGAGAGATTCGTTCTCCCGAAAGGCGCTGAGGATATCCCGTACCGTCCATGTGTTCATGATGCTCTAGAACGGTCAAGGATACGGAAACCGGAAATGAGAAGCTCTTAAGGATCTTAAACCCAATAATCGGATGGGCCGTAATAGCCCGTTTTTCTTCTGAGGTGAGGAGACGATTGGACATATACAGCTGGGGAGGTAGACGAATCATTCCTATCTCATGAAGCAATGCAGCCATCCCCAGTTCAATCAGTTTATGGGGAGGTAGTTTCATCTGCATACCGAGAGCTATAGCGAGAATGGACGTCTTTGCCGTGTGGATAACAATATAGTTTTTTTCCTGAGAAGATAGATCGGCTAAGCGCAGAATATAATTTCGCTGATCCTTTACTTTTGCAATGAGTTCTTTTACTTCTTCCGTAATTTTGGATATAGAAAGCTCGTTCTTTGTAACGAAATCTGTAAATAATCGTTCTATAAAGTCTAAAAGTTCGTTGAAAAATTTTTCAGTCTCTTTTATATGATCCTGTTCCTTTACATCCTGATTCATGCTGATCGTTGTACTTTCCATCTTTGTTGTAAGTGTTTCTATAGCAGGACCAGCGGTGGGCTGCCCTTCGGAGAATACGTACGAATACCCCCAGGTCCGCAACCTATGAATGAGCGATTCTTTTGCTGGAGTGTCCTGGGAGAGAAGGATGAATTTATCATCCAGAAAAACAGGGGCTGTAAAATAGGTATTAGGAGGGATGGAAGAGATAAAGATTTTATTCATTTTATTTCCCGTTGACCCGAACAAATCTTTTCATTACACTTCAATACTAATTATTGGAGATTCCAAGGTGA
>JAGODW010000393.1 GCA_017998025.1 Spirochaetales bacterium | reverse complement strand
CTTTAAGGGCTCTAACCGTTGCCGGATTGCAGGCCAGCACTACGATTTTTGGATTCACTATCTTGATAAGCCTATCGATGCTTTCCGATACTGCCTGGAACACTTCTTCCTTGCTCTTAATTCCATAGGGAAAGTGAGCCCGATCTAACAGGTATACGTAGGTTTCCCCGGGGATGTTCTCCTGAGCCCAGCGAAGGTACGGAAGCCCTCCAACTCCGGAATCAAAAAAAGCGATGGGTGCAGATCCATCGATAGAAGGAATTTTATTCTTTAAAGAGGCTGTTGAATCGATCGCGTCCATGGGAATCCTTCTGTGTACTGCCCTTCTCTGTATTTGTACCCCCTGAAGCCGGTCGGAAAAACTCACAAAAGTTTGCCCGTTCCTTGTCAAACACAGGGTCTGGTATGCTTTCCCGACAATCCCAATGAGCGCCGGGTAAATAAAAAACACAATTTAAGCAGATTCGAAGCTCTTTTCCGCAGTGGGAACAGAGGGTAGAACGGTAAATCGGTGTATCCGTAGGGACTTCCGTATTGCAGAAATGACATTTCATGGGTTTATACTAATCCTGTTTATCTTTTGATTCAATTCCTTTTTCGTCCTTGCGGGAATCAGCAGGATACAGTATCCTGACTACGTATGTTCCAGATTGTTCCGTGCGAGACAGAAGGTTGTATTCAACCGAGGATCCATTTATCTTCCCGGTGTTTTACACACCTTCAAGATTCGTCCCAGTACCTGCAGTCCCTTCGTACCTATTTTGAAACGAACCCTTCCTCTGCGGGGTTGGTTTTCTCGGGCATCAACTTTACGGAATTCAATTTTAACGGCCTGATTTTTTACCTTTGTTCCTTTACGGGTTGTTCTTTTACAAACTGTTCATTCGATACTACCTCCTTTCGTCTTAGCTTTCTAGATCAAACTCGATTGGCACACTGCGAAGGAAACGGGTTGAATGTGTATAATTCTGTTTTTGCTGCTTCCCTCCTGGAAGAATGCTCCTTTACAGAATCCAACATAATTCTGGCAAACTGCAATTGGGTACGGTGTATAAATACCTCTTTTCAGCAGAGCGATTTATACAACAGTCGATTCATTGGCGCTTCTCTGGAGAACGTATCCTTCAAGGACTGCAACCTGTTGAATACAGACTTCTCTTCCTGCAATCAATCCAACGTATCGTTTAAATATTCTAATGTATCAGATGCAATCTTCAACGGAGAGGATAGGGTATGAGGCTCTACTACCATCTGGTATACCCACATCTTTCCAATACGTATCTGGTAGTTTCCGAAACAACGAAGGAGGGGCTCCTGATCGATCCGGGCTCTCTCGACCTGCATCTGGTCGAAACAATAGAAAAAAACGGCTATTCCATTGCAGGGGTACTAACAACCCTCCACTCTCCCCCCTATACGGACGGGCTTCTTACCCTGATGAGAGTCTATCCTTCCGTACAAGTATTTTCTGCAGAGAAGATACTCTACAATTGTTCCTGTATATCTATACAGGATGGGGATGTGCTTGATCTTGCAGGATTTAAAGTAGAAGTTATTGGAATGCCTGCGTACGCTCGAGAAGCGGTATGGTACAAAATCGGCTCTATCGTTTTTACCGGCGCAGTTCTTACTACAGGGATGCTAGGACCTACTACCAATTTATACGTTCGAGCCCTTTTAATCGGGCGGATTCGTCAGTACTTTACGCAATGGGAGCCGGAAACCCTTCTCTTTCCTGGCTACGGCCCTCCCACAAAGGCGGGGCTGGAACTTCGGTTTAACGCTGACTTAAATACTTCTTCTCTTAAAACCCTAAATTCTGTGCCTCTCCCCTGAGAACCACTTTAAACCGTTCAGGAAGGGGTGCATAGAACCTCCGGGGAATGGTTTCTCCGGGAAGCACCACTTCCAGCAGGTAGGCATGAAGGAAGAGACTCTTCTGCAGGACATTAAAAGGTAATTTTTCCGCACGGGAGTAGATGGGGTCACCCCAGATGGGACACCCCAGGGCCTGTAGTTGAACGCGAAGCTGATGCGTTCTTCCTGTATGGGGCTGGAGAAGTACGAAAGAGCCCCAGGAAAATGTTTTTAACACCTGAAACCGGGTTACTGCGTATTTTCCCGGTATCTCCTTTTTAGCTTCCTCTCTGGTCACCGGTAAGATTCGGAACCGTTTTCGATGAATGGGATCCCGAGAAATGTATCCCCGTAGTATCCCCTCTCTCCGGGGAGGAGAGCCTTTTACCAGGGCCAGATACAGTTTCCGTACCGTCTTCTTTCGGAACTGAGCAGATAGAAACTCCAGAGCTTCCGAATCTTTCGCGGTAATGATTACTCCTGAAGTGTCTCTATCCAGCCGATGTACGATCCCGGGCCGAATCGGTTCTTCGGGAAATGCATCCTTTAAGTTCTGGATATGATACAGGAGGCCTTGAACCAGCGTACCGCTGTACACACCGCAACCAGGATGTATCACCATCCCCGCAGGCTTATCCAGCACTACCACCCGG
>JAGODW010000392.1 GCA_017998025.1 Spirochaetales bacterium | reverse complement strand
AACATAAAATCCGTTGCATCGAAATATCCGGATCAGGAATCTAACTGAGCCTTGAACAGCATTCATCCTGTAGAGAGGTTTAACCTTCTATGAAAAAACCTGTAACCCGTACGTTTGGAATTCTCACATCCGGGGGGGATTGTCCGGGATTGAACGCCGCTATTCGGGGTGTAGCAAAAGCTGCATACTCCACCTACAACATGACCATCGTTGGGATTTCCCATGGATACAGAGGGTTAATCGAAGGGGATGCGCGCCTCCTGAAGCCGGAAGATTTTAGTGGAATCCTTACTCAGGGAGGAACGATCCTGGGAACATCCCGGGAAAAACCATTCAAGATGGGCAGAAGCTCTCCCAAAGACTCTTCCCTGGGTAGAGAGAAACCGGAAGCGATCATCGAAAACTATAAACGGTTGAATCTGGATTGCCTTGTTGTATTGGGAGGAAATGGGACGCATAAAACAGCTAACCTGCTCAAGCAGGAAGGGCTTAACATCATCGGGCTTCCCAAAACGATCGATAACGATATCTGGGGAACTGATGTAACCTTCGGGTTTCACAGTGCCGTTGATGTCGCCACCGAGGCTATCGACCGGCTCCATTCAACCGCCCATTCTCATAATCGAGTGATGGTAATTGAGCTCATGGGTCACAAAGCGGGATGGCTTGCTCTCTATGCAGGAATCGGAGGAGGGGGGGATGTAATCCTGATTCCGGAAATTCCCTACTCCATCGATTCTGTTTCCCGGCATCTTCTGAAACGAGCCCAGAGCGGAAAACAGTTTTCTATCGTCGTAGTTGCAGAAGGAGCTGTTTCTCAAAAAGAGCCGGCTAGAGCAGGGCAGAACAACGGTACAAATCCGTACTTTTCCAGGGGTCACGAAATAGCGGAAGAAATCGCCCGGGTATCGGGGATGGAAACCCGTCTCACTGTACTGGGATATTTACAGCGAGGAGGCACCCCTTCTCCGTACGACAGGCTTTTAGCCACCCTCTTCGGAAGTACTGCAGCAGATCTTATGGCAGAAGGTGCATACGGAAAAATGGTAGCGCTGGAAGGTTCCCGGGTAATTGCACGCCCCCTGGAAGAAGTTGCAGGGAAACTAAAGCAGGTACCCGTAGACCACCCCTTGATCCGTACGGCTCGGAGTATCGGCACCTGTCTGGGAGACGACTGAACCAGCCACCAACAGAATAGCAAATTTAGAACGTAAGTGTATAATTCTGTGTACACTTCCTCTTAGAAATACAGACTTTACGTCTATTAAAATTTTATTTAACACTATAATAAAGAGATATAAAACTCTAAATACTCAATAGTTTTGGCATGAATCTTGCATATTCTAAATCAAGGTTTTATACCGGCACTATTGGGGTTTACAAAATGGAAATATTAGATGCAACTGGCGTACTGTACTTAAAACAAAAAGTTTTAACACAGGAATTAAGAACCGAATTTATACGAAAATCGATCCACATTCTCATTGCCCTGGTTCCTACCTTAGCTGCACTGCTGGGAACAGGACCGACAATCGCATTACTCGGTGGAGGAATAGTATTTTACACCTACGCAGAATACGAACGTAAGCGGGGGCACTCCATTCCTCTAATCACCCGGATCACCCGGGCCGCTGCCCGTGACACAGATACCGACGGGATTATCCTGGGGCCCATTACCCTGGGGATCGGAGCCATGATTTCGCTCCTATTATACCCGGAGCCTGCATCCGTGATCGCTATTTATTCCCTCGCTTTCGGAGACGGAATCTCCAGTATCGCAGGGAAACTCTTCGGCCGGAGGCGGATTTCTTATTTTCAGGGGAAAACTCTGGAAGGTAGCCTTGCCTGCTTCACGGTAGTATTTTATATCGTGTATTTTACTGCGGGTGAGGTAGTTCCTTCGTTCGTTATTGCAGCGGTAGCCATGCTCCTGGAAGCTGTACCGGTGAAGGATCTGGACAATATTATCCTTCCGATGGGAAGCGGCTTTGCAGCAAGCCTATTTCTATCCTGATCCACGGGAATTCCCCTCCGGTTAGTTTTTATATCCAGAGGTGTTTCAGGTAACTCTTTCGGCTGAAATAAAAAGACCCTATAGCCAGCATCGCAAAGCCAGCTACAGAAAGGGGAGAGTCGGCCTTGAAAAAAATTAGCTCTCTCCCTACGAGTAAAAGCGCCACAGCGCCGCAAATACTCCATTCTTCCCGGGATCGGGAGAGTAATGCTGAACGAGCAAAACTAAACAACGTTAAAACCATCAATCCGATCCGTACCAGAAACAAGTACTCCTCTCCTCCTACTCGGTAGAGCAGAGTAGGTTGAAGGCTCGTTATATCTACCGGCATCGAGTAAGAAAGAGCCAGACAAATGGTTCCAATCACACCCAGAAGAGTACCTATTTTTTGGTATGATATTTCTCCAGAATATAAACTGCTGGTAAAAAGACAGAATAATCCAAAAAAATATCCAAAAAATACAATGCGGGTTATAAGACCCCCCAAATAGGGAGTCAGGT
>JAGODW010000391.1 GCA_017998025.1 Spirochaetales bacterium | reverse complement strand
GCAAAATAGAGCATATCCATCTCAACCAGGTCGTTAAAGAAGTGGGTTCCGAGGGAGACATCGGGAACCAGTCCTTCATGCATGACGGCAAGTTCCACGATAATCGATACAGACTTAATTTCCTTGAAAGTAACGGGAACTCCCATAGCAGGAGTAGATGTACCCCATCGACCCGGCCCTACCAGCATGATAATGATTTGCCGGCCGGATTCAGGCTGTCGGGTAATTCTACCGATGAGTCGGGCAACAGCGTACTGGTCCTGACCTGAAAGCTGGGTATAGGCAAGGGGGGATACATAGATAAGCCGATCGATCTCGGTCGCAAGACTCTGGCCGACAATAGGACCATCACTTTCCATCACGATATTTTCCGAAGGGATGTTCTCCGGCGGATCCACAATGTCTCCTGTTTTCATCAATCTCACCTTAAAAGGCCTGCACTGAACCAGATTTACCCGGTAGGTGCCGTCATCCTGCAAATTAACGGTAAATTCGATATCCACAGGGCTTTTATAGGCCTTTTCCAGAGTTTTCAACATCTCCCGCATCCTTTGTGTAAAATCAGTGCGAGTGAATAATCCTTTAAAGCTCAATCTCCAGGGCAGGACGTCGGTAGACCCCAACTCCTTAGCCCGTTCCATCATCTCTTCATCTAACTCTATGAAGTAAGACAGTATTTTCTCTTTAACCTGGGGGAAAACCTTCTTAATAGGAACAGTTCTGAACGTATTCTTTTTCAAATCGACAAGGTCAACGTCTTTCTGGGTGTATTTTTTGGATTCTTCCGGGTTTTTTTCCGGGCGTTTTTCTGGTGCATTCAATGCCACAATCCGGGTATAATCGTCTTCTACCCGGTCTACGGCCCGGGTTCCCAGACCAAAGGCGAGCCGGAGCATCCCTGCATACGGATCAATAGAGGTATCCCATACATAGGGATTATAGGAAAATCCTACCCCAGCAGCAGCGGGAAAAAAATAGTCACCGTACTGGTCTCCTGATACCCGCTGCACCAACAATGCCATCTGTTCATCCTCGTACAGCAGCCCGTGGTGAAGCCGGTACATCAGGGCATCCTCGTCCATGGAGCTGGCATACACTCTACGAACGGCATCAAGAAATTCTTCCAACCGTTCTTCAGGAGTTCCTTGATTTGCACAGAAGATACTCTCGTATTTTCCTGAAAATGAATTTCCATAGCTGTCTTCCTGTAAGCTGCTGGACCGAACAATGATAGGGGATTGCCCGAAGTATTCCAGCATTTCCTGAAATTGAACAAGGAAATAGTCCAGGAACTTTCCCTCCATGATCCGATCCCGGGCAATTTTAGCCCGGTCTATGATTTCTTCTATCGTTCCCTTTTTTCGACGAAGTCCCCAACAGTCGTTCTGTACGATATACGTATAAAAAACATCCGATCCGATATAAAAAGAATCATGCCGTTCCAGGATGTCTGCCCACCGGGGATCTGCTCGTTCTAGAATCCTCTGGGCTAATAAGATTCCTCGGGCTTTCCCGCCGATCAAACCGGAACCAATCAACCGTTTCATGATATCAATGAGAAAAGATAGATCAAAGAACTCCCGAGCAAGGGATAAAAAAGGTTTCTGACGGGTTATTATCATTTTCAGGAGCCGTTCAAACAATTGGTGAACATCTGCAGTGGGTTTCTCTCCTTTTTCGAGGGCTTGAAGAACTGTTTGAGCATCATGGTAGAACTGAGTCCAAACTCCGAAGCGCTGGATAGTAAAATTAAGAAGGGGGCGTTTCATGATTCCCACCACATCGGCGGTAGTTGCACTATTTGTTACGGGTAGAAAAGACGTCTCTTCCTGAACGTGAAGCATATACATGGTAGGAGAATGGCGGTTTTCAACTCGCTTTGGTTGAAGATACAAATTACCTTTATATGAGTACACTTCAATAATAATTTGTGCAGTAGAATAGAGACTGTCGGTAAAATGGCTGGAATGTTGAGATTTATAAATAGAAAAGTATGCAAGAGATTTTATTTGTAGCACAAATGGGCAAACGAGAAGAAAAAAATTTGCCAGCATCCGATCGCTGTACCATGCGTAGGCGAGGCCTGAGAGACAATCAAATACATACCAGGCTGTATTGCCAGTTTCTTCAATTATATCTACCAGGGTAGAAACAAATTTTTCGAAACCGATATCAGGATCTAAGGTAATATAAATAACTCCCTCCTGGGGGGTTACTAGTTCTTTATGCTCAGCAAATCGAAAATAGACGACCCGCTTTTTATTTTGGAGGGCTGTTTCGACGAAAGGCTGTACAAAGTGGAGATACTCGGATACATCGTTAACTTCGAAGACCAGGTTGTCGCCGGGAAGAATATTATGGAGAACTGAATCTAACTGTGGGAATCCTGTTGTAAACATAGTTTATTATACTTAGTTTATCGAAGCTTGTGTATGTTTTTAGAAACATGAATCAAGGGATGAGTTTTCTCCGTAGGATCCTGCGGAGAGCGTATGTCGTTTCCTTTGTTCTGCCCCAATCCTCGATGTGTCTTC
>JAGODW010000023.1 GCA_017998025.1 Spirochaetales bacterium | reverse complement strand
CATAGAGATGGCTGTATCAGTGGTTAGCGGACGGAATCCTCTCTATTCGGACAGAGGAGGAGCCTCTGATGGCGCACAGGAAAAGACTCAGAAAAAGGTTCTGGTTTTTCCTGCCCTTACCTTGCTGCACTGTATTACTTCGTACCCGGCTCCGGAAGAGGAGTACAATCTCTCTCTCATCCCAAACCTGCGGGGGATCTTTGGAGTACCCGTGGGGGTATCGGATCATAGCCTGGATCCTGTACTGGTTCCTGTGCTTGCCGTCCTGGAAAAAGCCCGGATAGTAGAAAAACACTTCACCCTGGATCGGAAGGGGGAAGGGCTGGATGATCCCATTGCCCTGGTACCAAAAGAGTTCGCCCAGATGGCCCTGGAGGTACGATCAGCCTTTCTTGAGCTGCAGGCAGGGAGAAGAGGCCACGTGGTGGAAGCCCTGGAAGCCCGGTATGGAAAAGAGAGGGTATATAACGCTCTAGGAGATGGGGTAAAACGTCTTGCTCGTTCGGAAGAGGGAAACTATCGTACAACGAATCGATCGATCCATGCCATGCGGGAACTAAAAGGGGGAGAGATACTGGATGAGACGAACTGCGCCCTTCTACGAACAGAGAAAACCTTACGGCCCGGACTTCCTCCAGAGCTGTGGAACATCGTCCTGGGAAAACGGCTTGTCCGTCCTGTACCGGACGGTGAAGGAATTACCTGGGAAGATGTTTTGGGGTAAGGGGAAGATTTCAAGATTAGAAGTATCTCTTCGCCAGCTAAGAACAGGGTAATAACCACGACGATATGCAGAGGCTACTAAATATTATCTTACTAATAAACCATTCCTATGTCCCCTATGCCAATATATATCAAAAAGGAGTTGATATATCATATTTTAAGGCATATAGTCCTAAAAACGTAAAACGTTAAATATGTAAACGTCTTACCACATTATCTTATTCTGTTGGGTAGAGAATGGTCTTTAGAACCGATCCTTTTTCTTTACTTTCGAACCCATATTTCCAATCCTCAAGGGGCAATTCCTGGGATATAAGCGGCTCAAGATTCACCTTCTTTTCTTTTAACAAACGAAGTGCTGTCTGCCAAGCTGTCCATTTCTGGGAAATAAAGCCTGAGACTTTAAGTTCTTTATAAGCAATTTGCTCCAGGTCTATTTCTAGAGGTTTTCCGAAAAGACCCATCTGGCAGTATCTGCCTCTTTTGCTCGCCAATTGAAATCCTAATCTTGCAGCAGGAGCAGTACCGGAGCACTCTAAGACTACATCTGCCCCATATCCATCAGAAAGATCCTTAATAATTCTAAGTGGATCCTCCTTAGAGATATTGATCGTACATTTACAGCCGAGTTTTTCCGCTATTGAGAATTTATCCACGTCCACATCGATACCAAGTACGATTACGGTACCTCCCTCAGACATAGCCGCTTGAGCTGCTAGGAGTCCTATAGATCCAGGACCGAGTACTGCAACCACGTCACCGGCATGCACTCCTGTCTGCTCGATTACGCCATGTACAGCACAGGAAAGGGGCTCACACATAGCTCCGGTACGAAAATCTACCGAATCGGGAAGGAAATGAACGAGTTCCTTACGAACCACACAATATTTCGTAAAAGCCCCGTCTACACCATAACCCAACCCCAAGCGTTCAGGACAAAGGTTGTAATGCCCCGTACGGCAGAATCGACATTTACCGCAAACATGAGCTGCGGTTTCAGAAGTGACCCGGTCTCCGGGCTTGAATTCAGTAACTCCTGCACCTACCTTTTTCACGATTCCGCTGAACTCATGTCCCAGGATTACCGGTGGATTTGACCGGAATGTATCATGATAAATGTGGATATCTGTACCACAGATACCTGCGGCTTTTACTTCAATCATCACCTGACCGGTTTCTACCTTCGGCTCGGGGACATCCCGTATCTCAATATTGCCAACTCCTGACTTGATTTTCATCAATGCTTTCATGCTTTGATTTCCTTATCTACTTAGCTATACCGAAAATTAAATTCGGCAAAAAGAGAGTGATCTGAGGAAATACAGCTACCAGGAAAAGAACAATTAAAAGTGGTGGAAAGAATTTAAAGGTAGCCCTGGTAACCTTATCCACTGGAACTTTTGCTACACTGCTTAATACAAACAAAACAGTACCGAAAGGCGGTGTTATAACTCCAATAACGAGATTAAGAATCATCATAATTCCAAAATGGACTGGATCGATACCCATCTGATTTATAAGAGGTAGCAATACTGGAACCATAATATTAATCGCTGCTACGGTTTCCATAAAGCAACCAATTAAAAGTAGCGCAGCATTGATTAAAAAGAGAAGTATGTAATAATTATTCACTTTATCCAGAAGAAAATTTGCCACCATCTGAGGAACCTGTTCCTTTGCAAGAATCCACGCAAAAAGCGTTGCAGAGACAACGATAAACATAAGCTGCGCTGTGGCATAAGCTGAGTTTTTTACTGCTTCCCAGAATGCCTTTAGATCCATTTCTTTATAGATGAAAAATCCGAGAACTGTGGCATAAGCACAGGCTATTCCTGCGGCTTCAGTCGGAGTAAAAATACCGGAAAAAATGCCTCCAAGAATTATGAGGGGTGTGAGTATGGACCAGAATGCGGTACGGAAGGAAAGCAGTCTCTCACGTAGTGAACTTTTGGGCTCAATAGGGCATTTATATTTATCTGCTATAAAATAGATCATTATCATGAGAGAGAGCCCCATGAGGATTCCTGGAATAAATCCTGCAGCCAAAAGTCTTCCTACCGAAGCAGAAGCAGCTACAGCGTAAATAACTGCTACCATGCTTGGAGGAATAATAGGACCTATAGTAGACGAAGCAGCCGTAATACCAATGGTAAGATCGTCATTATATCCTGCATCCCGCATGGCCTTGATCTCGATTATGCCAAGTCCTCCAGCGTCAGCTACAGCAGTTCCAGACATGCCTGCGAATATAATACTTGCCAATACGTTTACATGCCCGAGACCGCCCTTGATATGCCCAACCCATTTTGTGGAGAAATCAAAAATTCGGGTAGTGACACCGCTCATGTTCATTAAATTCCCTGCGAAAATGAAAAAAGGTACTGCCAAAAGTGGATAGGTGTTTGCACCCCCTACCATAGTTTGTATCGCAGCGAAATCGGGAACAGTACCATCCAACATGATGAACCCCAGAGCAGGGATACCTAAGGAGAAGGCAATAGGAAAGCCGAATATCAGTAAAATTAAAAAGAATGCTATCATTGCAAAGACCATTTTTTCTCTCCCGTTTTTAGAACCTGTTTTGTTTGAGCTTTTTCATAAAATCCGTGATTTCCCGCATTATATACATCAAGGATCCGATACCAACGGATATATACAGAAAAAATTGCGGAATCTGCATGGCCTGGGATTTAAAATGCCAGGATTTGATTGAAAGCATATAGGAGAAATAAATCAATAGTGTCAGATAAATTATACTGACAAGCTTGATAATTATCCAGAATAGAAAACGACCAATCCATGGTAGTTTTTTATTCAAGTAATTGGAAAATAGGTCTATCTTAATATGGCCGTCATTGCGCCGCACATAAGCCGAACCAATGAAGGTTAACCAAACGAAACTATACCTGCAAAGTTCTATATTCCAAGCAAAAGAGATACCGAAAACATACCTGAGAAGTACTCCTCCCACCATCAATAAAAAAATGAGAAGAAAAAATCCACATGTTAAATATTCCTCGAATAGATCGTAGAATCTTTTTACCATACCAATACCATCCTTATGATAAAAGAGGATGCATGCCCTTGAAAGAGCATACACCCTTTGTATAGGAAGAAATATTTAGGTTAGTTTACTTCAATTCTTGAATTCGTTTGTGTAAATCTTCTCCGTAGCGGATCCACCATTTGCGGAATTTTATAGGCATATCCGCAGTAGCCTTTTTGAAGGATTCTACATCGGGTTGATGTACAATAATCCCCTGTTTCTTAAAGAATTCAACAAGGTTTTTGTCATCTTCATTAAGAATGTTTACTATAAGTTTAGATGCTTCATCGAAAGCTTCAAGGATTATTTTCTGATATTGTTCATCCAAACTGTTGAAAATCTTACCATTCATAAGGAAAAAATTCACATTAATCACATGGCCGGTTAAATTAATGTACTTCTGGACTTCGTAGAATTTCATGTTTTGGATGCTTGACATTGGATTTTCTAGCCCATCTACTAACCCCTGTTGCAGAGCCATATATGCTTCTGCGAAAGCGATTGGTGTGGGATCTGCACCCATTGCTTTTGCATATTCCATAGTAATCATTTGCTCTGGGACCCTTAATTTGAAGCCTTTAAGATCCGCTGGTGTCGTGATTGGTTTATTTGAGGTAATATGTCTAACACCGTAGGAGGAGACGCCAATGACCTTTATACCGAATTCCTTTTCCAGGTCGTCAAACATTTGTTTGGCAATGTCACTCTTTGCAAAAACTAAAACATGGTTATTGTCTCTGAATGTATAGGGCATTTCACAAACATAGATAGGTTTGAATAAATTTCCAATCTGGCCAGCACCAGACTGGGCCATTTCGATGGAACCGAAAATGACAGCTTCTGTAGCTTGCTCTTCGGTTCCCAATTGAGAAGATGGATAGACCTGTACTTCAATCATACCGTTAGTCTTTTCTTTTATGATTTTTGCTGCAAGCTTGGCTCCTTCATCCCATGGATGGCCAGGATTATACACATGGGCTAGCTTATATGTGACTTTCTGAGTTAGCTGCTTTGGAGCTGTCTTTTTTTCGCTTTCGCCTCCAGCAAACACCAAAGCCCCACAAACAAAGAAAACCAAAACAACGCATAAAAGTTTTTTCATAAAAAAGTTCCTCCTTAAATATATATTTTCATATTATCATATTATAGAATCATGTCAGAAAAGTTGTCAACCAGAATTATCTATATTTAATTAATTGGCCATTTAGCAAATGCGGGCGAGAAATGAGTGTCACACAAGTCAGGATAGTATATGTAGCGCAATACTATGAGAACGATTGAACAAATGTACGCTGAAGCTTGAAAGCTTGGGAAGTCAGCAATTAGGAAATAGATGCGGATCAACTTCTAATATCCGCCTATTCCCTAAGCGTTTCAACCATGGCAATAATGTTTTCCGGGGGTACGTCAGCCTGGATGTTGTGCACAGTAGCGAAAACAAATCCTCCTCCCGGGGCAAGATCGTCGATACGGCGTTTTACTTCGTCTTTGACTTCTTGCGGTGTTCCGCGGGGAAGTACTAATTGGGTATCCACTCCACCGCCCCAGAATACGATATCCTGGCCGAACTCTCGCTTAAGGAGTTTTGTATCCATCCCTTCTGCGCTAACCTGAATGGGATTTAAGATATCTATGCCGATCTCTATAAAATCCGGGATGAATTTGTACACTGAACCGCAGGAATGCAGGAAAATTTTGATACCAGGTTGCATTCTTTTTATGTTCGATACGAGAGAAGCGAGCCGGGGTTTTATGAGGCGCCGCCATAGATCTGGATCAATCCAGGGACCTTTCTGTGTCCCCAGGTCATCGGACTCGCAGGCAACATCCACAAAGTCACCCAGATAGTCAAACACTCCTTGCCAGTAAGTAGTTTTTAGTTCTAGAAGTTTATCAAGAAATGCTTCGACCTTTGCTGGTTCCAATAGGAGCATAGCGAACCATTCATCGTATCCATAGAGTTGTGCTCCAAGCTGTAAAAAGCCATTTCCTATAGTGGGCATGCAAAGAGCAGCACCAGTCTCAGCTGTGTAACGCTCCGCAAGAGTTTTTAAAGCTTTTAGTTTTTCCGGTCGGACGGGCTGAGGCCATGGATATTCTTCAAGGGGCTTATTTCGCAGGGGGAATCCTACAAAGTCGAAATAGTAGCCTTTTTCCTTCGGCATGCGGAGCATCCTGTGCCATTCATCGGTGTAAGAATAGTACTCTCCCTCATCGGTTACCTTTCTCCAAAAATCTTCAGAGGGAAGAGCGAGACGCCTAGTATCCACTCCGAGAAAAGCACACATTTCTTCATCTATCCAGGCGAGTTGCTCAGCGAATTCTCTTACGCGGGGATGTACGGGCAATGCTGCAAAATCGGCAAGCCGCTTGTATGCAGTAAGCATAATGCCGCAGGCATTTGCCCCTCCGATATCTAAGGGTATACGATCCGGTTCCTTATGGTTCAAGGCTGTGAGAATTCGTTCACGTCCAGTCATAGCGCCTCCTTTCGTCGTCGAGCGAGGTAAGGAGCGATGAAGGAACGATGCATGGTCCAGACAAGGGTAAGGGCTGACAAAATAACAAAGAATAACGATATAGGCCGGGTAACGAGAGGCAGTAAAGATCCGCCGGAGGACATGAGTCCAGACCTTAAGTTGACCTCTGCGAAGGGACTCAAAACGAGTCCTATAATAAGAGGTCCAAGAGGTACTTTCAGCTTTTCCAGTACAAAGCCAAAAAGGCCGAAACCAAACATGACCCAGACATCGAAGAATCGATTGTTGAGGGCAAAGGTTCCAATAACGCAAAATACTAGAATGGCGGGTATCATAAGAGATTTCGGCACATCTACGAGTTTAGCCATGCCATAGCAGGCGAAAAGCATAATGATGAACATAATGACATTAGCAGTAAAAACCACCGCCATAATACCATAGACGAGCTCTGGATCCTCTTTGAAAAGCAATGGACCGGGAGTAATGTCATGCAAAATAAGAGCACCCATGAGAATTGCTGTTATAATACTACCTGGGATGCCTAATGTAAGAAAGGGAATGAAAGCACCCCCTATGGTAGCATTGTTTGCAGTCTCTGAAGCAACGATTCCTTCATCGCAGCCTGTGCCGAATTTTTCCGGATTCTTCGAAGAATTTTTTGCAGCCGAATAGGCAATAATTGAACCGATGTTTCCGCCTATACCAGGAAGAAAACCAACCCATGTTCCGATAAGGGAGGAACGAAGGAAGTTCCCCATATTATTCTTTAAATCAGTAAAACTAAGAAAAAGTCCGCGAAAGGTGAAGGGTATCTTTTCTGCCTTTGCTTCTATGTTCGTAATATCCGAAATGATCTGACTGATTCCGAACATACCGATAAGCACGGGTAAGAGACCAAATCCTCCTATCATCTCTGACATACCAAAGGTAAGCCGGGGAGTAGAGGTGACTGGATCAAGGCCAGGACAAGCAATGAGAATACCTAGAAATCCTGCCAAAAGGGATCGGAAAAAAGAGCCCTCCCCTCCCAAGCCTGCAATGAGCACTAGAGCTGAGAGGACTAAGGAGAAGATCTCAAAAGGTCCAAATTTTAAGGCAAACCGGGAAAGGGGCGGTGCTGCTAGAATAAGGATGAACCATGAAACAAGTCCGCCGATAAAGGACGATACTATTCCCAGCATTAAAGCCCGGCCTGCCTTCCCTTGTTGTGCCATGGGGTAACCGTCGAAGGTCGTTACGATGGAAGACGGAGTCCCAGGGATTCGAAGTAAAATCGCTGTAATGAGGCCTCCTGAGATAGATCCTACATACATCGAAACTAGCAAATCCATAGCATGAAGGCTGTTCATATAGAAAGTCAGGGGCAAAGTCAGGGCTATTAGCATCGAACCTGTGAGACCGGGAATGGCTCCCACTATGATTCCCAGCGTCACTCCGATAATTACATAAAACATCGGAAGAGGCGCAAAAAGATGGTAAAAACCTGCCAGTATTTCTTGCATATACATCCTACCTGTATAAAATCAGTAAAGATCAACTATAAATACCTGGGTGAACAGGTAAAACAATCCGAAGCTTAAGAGCAGAGCAAGAAAAAATAGGAAAACGCTTTTTTTGATGACATTTCCATCTTTCTCTGCCTTAATCAGCATTCCTCCCAAAAGCAGTACAAAAATTAATGTGAGTGTTCGAAATCCTGATAGACCTAAATCCATTGCAAGAATATAAACAAATACCAATATCATTGCGGATAGAGCAGTGAGAGGATGCTTCTTAAAGGGTAATGATACCCCTTCTTTTTGGGATTCGCTTGATATTCTGACTATAGCAGCTTTTGTCTTGATATGGTGATAAATACCATGATATAGGATTACACCAGCAGTTATGGCGATCAAAATACCAAGAAGCCGGGGCATAAAGGCAGGGCCGAGAGGATCGTAGGTGGAACCGGGGAGATCCAATGTGGCCGTATACACAATCAAACCAAAAATCATAAAAAAAACGCCAAGAACGACGTCTATCAAGGGATATTTTTCTTTAGTAGTTGCCATTGAAATTCTCCAATAAAGGGGAGCAGGAAAATCCCTGCGAGATTCTCTGCTCCCTGCAGGTATGAAATGGGCAATTATTGTTTACCTAGATTATGCTTTTCAGCAATTGCAAGGATTTTCTTACCCTGTTCTTCGACATGTTTTTGAAAATCCGTGCCTTTCAAAAAGGAAGGTACCATTGCAGTAGATGTCATTTTATTTACAATTTCTGGATCCTTCATAACCTTTTCAAGAGCGTTAGCAATGAAATCTACCCTCTCCTTCGGAGTGCCTTTAGTCATGAAAAACCAGTAATCCACAGGCTGTACCACATCAATTCCCTGTTCCAGAGTGGTAGGAGCATTTTCCAGACCGGGTATACGTTCAGGAGAAGCGACAGCTAAAACTTTCATTTCTTTTCCTTTATAATAGGGCAGAACCTCATGAGTACCCATGATAGTCATTTCTACATGCGCCCCCAAAACAGCAGTAATACGTTGAGCTCCATCCCCAATGTGTACCAGGCGGAGTTTTGCACCTGTGGCATCCATGAGAGCCAGGCTTGTAAAATGTGTGATGGCTCCAATATTTGTGGCTTCCTGTATAGTGTCTGGGGCTTTTTTTGCAGCATCATACACCTCTTTTAATGTATTGTAGGGTGATGCAGCCCGTGCAGCTTCCACAAGGTAGTAGGTGCCGCATTGTGCAACTAGATCGAACGCTTCCGGTCCGAAGTTGGAAGTCTTCAAGGCCTTACGAGTCCAGATATTGATGATGTCCATACCCATCGTGTAACCGTCAGGAGCTGCATTCAGAAGTTCTTGCATACCGAGTCCGCCACCGGCTCCGCCTATATTCAGTATTACTACGGGCTGACCAATGACCGTTTCCAGCTTCTGGGCGATCATACGAGCCGTAGTGTCCGTTCCTCCGCCCGCCGCATAGGGAACGATGAGTTTGATGGGTTTCGTGGGATATTGTTCTGTCTCTGTCTTCTGAGTCCCCGTCTCCCGCCTTCCTTCAGAAAAAACCGGAATTGTTAAGCACATAAGGATTACGAGAAAAACGACTAGTAACTTTTTCATAACAACCTCCTTCGCTTCAATTTTTTTCAACAGCCACAAGGCCGTTGTTATTTCTAATCTTTAATAAGGATGCGTCCGGCGTATACCGGCATCGCTCGTAGAGAGATATCCAGAATAAGCTTTATGCAAAAGCTCTGCCTTCTTTGTTAGAAAAGAGGGACTATTCCAGAGATTGTTAAATTCCCCCGGATCGTTTTTAAGATCATAAATCTCTCCTACAGCGTGTCCCTGATACACGCATACTTTATACTGGCCCTCAAAGTACATAACTCCATGGCTATGATCGTGCATAACCTCCCCTCCAATGGCATCGTTATACTCTGATATTACATAATCTTTATGCCGGGATAGATCTGCTTTTCCTGTTAATAAGGGAAGGAACGATTTACCTTGCATATTATAGGGAATCTCGATACCTGTTGCATCGAGTAGAGTCGGTGCAATGTCTACCAATTCTACCAAGGCTTTACTCAAAAGACCTTTTAGCCCCCGAGCAGGCCATGAAACAATGAGAGGTACATGGGTAAGGCCTTCAAAAAATCGACATCCCTTATAGATTAGACCATGATCTCCAAGAAGTTCCCCATGATCACTGGTGAAAATTACTATCGTATTATCATACTGGCCGGTAGTCTTTAGAGTTTCAATGATTCTTCCGAACTGTCCGTCAATAAGCTCAATCATAGCGTAATAGCATGCTTTAACAAGCTGGGGATCGTATCCTGTGGGAGGAACCGAGCCCATATCACCTCGAGCAATGTTTTTCGTTGCATCCTTTAATGTTTTTGCCTTGTACGGGTTCACCGCTTCTCGACTTTGTTGGTCAATATCTCTGAAAGCTTTCTGATGCTCAATATCGCTTTCCCGAAAAAGAGGCATTGGAAGTTTAGAAGGGTCATACCTTTCAAGGTATTCCTTCGGAGGATCAAAGGGAGGATGTGGATCAAAAGGATTCACGGTAAGAAGCCAGGGGCTTTCTCGTTGTTCCGTGATGAATTGTATCGACATTTCACTACACCAGGTCGTTTGATGCAATTCTGCGGGTACACCGGGGCCAATGCTGCTGTGGAGTTTTCCGTAGAGTCCATAAGGGTTTACTCCCTTTTCTTTTTCCAACCAATCTGCGTAATCATGCCCTTCGGGATAGTCGGGATTCGGGTGATGGCTCCATTTAAAATATCTATACCCGTCGTTCTTTGGACGGGCTTCCCGTATCTGGGAGCGGGATAAGTGGAGCTTCCCTACCAAACCACAGTCGTAACCTGCATCTGCCATGAGTTTCGTAACTAACGTTTCCCAGGGGGGAAAAAATTCGTTTCCATTCCTATGTACATGCGTACTTGCGGGATACCTTCCAGTCAGAAAACTTGCCCGGGAAGGGGTACAAATCGGACTCTGGCAGTAGGCGTTTTTAAATGCTATTCCTTCTTCACAAAGCCGATCAAGGTTCGGTGTATGAATATATGGATTTCCTAACTTTTGAATCGTGTCAAACCTCTGCTGATCTGTGCAATACCATAGAATATTCGGTCGAGGATTTCTATTCATGTTTATCGTATCCCTCTCTGTATCAATAAATCTCTATTTTTTAAAATTCCCACATTCTGCTGGGAAGGCTTGAAGTTAAAGTTCTTGTCCGGACGTCCCTTTAACTTGCCATTTTCAAGCCATGAAACGTCTTCACCGTACAAACGGGAAATCAGTTTCTCCATCAGATCGTTAAGGATTCCGCTGTAGGCAGGATCACCTGAGAGATTGTGCATCTCTTGGGGGTCTTTCTCAACATCGAACAGCTGAACAACATTCCCCACAGCGTAATAGATGAGCTTATGTCGTTCCGTTCGTATCATCCGTGTTGCCCTGTCGTCCTCCCAGAGTTCCCCGTATACATACTCCCGTTTATTCGAAAGATTCAGGAGAGACATTCCGTCAACAGTTTCAGGGATGGAAATTCCCGCCATATCAAGAAGCGTGGGCATTATGTCTCGCAACTCGACAAGCCTATGATCCGTCGTACTAGGGCTAAATGTCTTATCATT
>JAGODW010000390.1 GCA_017998025.1 Spirochaetales bacterium | reverse complement strand
ATTGGGAATTAAGCAAATAAGTTTTTTCCCTGAAGAAAGACCGGTAGAGGTGCCTTTACCGATGAATCTAGTTCTGATCCTTTTAGAAAAACCTACAGAGTCGTTCGGAGCCCTCTTTACCCGGAATAAATTTCCCGGTGCACCGGTGTTGATCGGCAGGCGAAGGCTAAATAATGCGCTTTTAAGAGGGGTTCTTATCAATAATAAAATATCGAACGTAGGAGCTCCGGGTGGAGTAGAGGATGCAGAAGGAATTCTTGAAAAACTCGCATCCGTTGCAGGGGGAAAGGCAGAGGAGTATGCCCCGGCTTCTACCGGAATCATCGGATGGAAGCTTCCGAAACAGGAGATCCTTCACAACTTGCCGGAATTAACAGCAAGCGTGGGGAGATTTTCCTGTGCCGATGCTGCCAAGGCTATTATGACTACCGATGCATACCCTAAAGTGGCTCGGCGGCCCCTGGGAAACGGTTCTCTGGTTGGTTTTGCTAAAGGAGCTGGAATGATAGAACCGAATATGGCCACGATGCTGGTATTCCTATTAACGGATGTTACGATTCCCCGGCAGATCCTTAGAAAAAACCTCCAGAAGGCGGCAGAGAAGACGTTCAACTGTATATCGGTAGACGGAGATCAAAGCACGAGTGATACAGTACTCTGCCTCAGTTCAGGAATGAAGGGTTCGGTTTCCGAAAGCGAATTCCTGGAAGCTCTCCAGGGTGTCTGTGGAGACCTTGCGGAGCACATCGTGCGTAACGGTGAAGGCACGGGCCATGTGATCCGTGTACGGGTTTGTTCAAGCCCGGATTTTGAAACAGCCAGGGCCCTGGGAAAGGCAGTGGTGAACTCCCCTTTAGTAAAAACCGCTGTATTTGGCAATGATCCGAACGTAGGGAGGATCCTCTCTTCTCTGGGAGATTATGCGGGAAACCACAATTTGCCTCTGGACCCTTCCCGCTGGACCTTGCAGTTAGGGCAAGAGGTGATTTTTGCCCAGGGCAAGTTCCAACTGGATAAAGAAAAAGAACTGCGGCTTGCTCAGTACTTGAAGGATGCCAGTATGGATCCGGCTCTTAAGCCCTGTCCTCCTCATGGAAAGATGGTGGATATTCAGGTAGACCTCGATGCGGGGTCAGAAGAAGCGACAGTACTGGGATCAGATTTATCGTACGAGTATGTAAAAGAGAATGCCGATTACAGAAGCTGAGATCAGGAGGTCTACTGAATGGATCCAGAAGTGATGCAAGAAAGTTTTCTTCGTGAGCGGGAACAATTAGATCAGTGTATGGAAGAGATAGGCACGGTGATTGTCGGTCAACAGAATATGATTACAGGTTTGTTCATGGGTGTTCTGCTGGGCGGACATGTACTGTTGGAAGGCGTGCCCGGGTTAGCCAAGACCCTCGCGGTAAAGACTCTTGCCGAAACTCTCGATGCAGAATTTAAACGGATCCAGTTTACTCCCGATCTATTACCGGCAGATCTTACCGGAACCCTTATCTATCGGCTCCAGACAGGGGAATTTGTTCCCCGTAAGGGCCCTTTATTTACCAATATCGTACTGGCAGATGAGATAAATCGAGCGCCTGCAAAAGTCCAGTCTGCGCTTCTAGAGGCGATGGAAGAAAAACAGATTACGATCGGGGAAACAACGTTTCCCTTGCCCGATCCTTTTTTTGTGCTGGCTACTCAGAATCCTATCGAACATGAGGGTACCTACCCGCTACCGGAAGCCGAGTTGGATCGATTTCTGTTAAAGATTCTTGTCCAGTATCCTTCAACAGCGGAAGAATTAGCAATCCTTCGCAGGCTGGGTACAGAACCTCCTCGAAAGGTACAAAAAGTGTTTCATCCCTCCGACATTCAGAGGCTTCGAACCCTTATAAATACGATTCATGTAGATGAGCGAATTGAAACATATATTGTGTCTCTCGTATCCGCTTCACGGCAGGGTTCCCGGGCGCATGGAACATTGGCTCGATACATTAATTTCGGAGCTTCTCCCCGGGCGACTCTTTTTCTCTACCGGTGTGCAAAGGTACAGGCTTTTTTTGAAAATCGAACCTATGTGATACCGGAAGATGTAAAGGCGGTGGCGCTTCCTGTGCTCCGGCATCGGATCGTACTTTCCTACGAAGCAGAATCAGAGGAACTAACGCCAGATGAAGTGATAAAAGATCTTCTTTCTACCGTTCCGGTTCCCTAAGAGAGTCGATTTCATGAAGGAACGTGAGTTTAGAGCGCAGCTTAACCGATTGTACCTTGTTTCCAACCGACTGGTAGAGGAACTCCTCGGAGGAAATTACCGATCCGTGTTCCGGGGGCCGGGAATTGAGTTCGATGAAGTGAGAGAATATACCGATGGGGATGATGCCCGCATTGTAGATTGGAATGTTACCGCACGTCTGGGAAACGCTTTTGCAAAAACCTATCGGGAAGAACGGGAATTGGTTCTCTTCTTTGTGGTAGATGTTTCCGGATCGGTCTTTCTAGGAGAACCTGCGAACCGTCGAAAGGAATTAGTACAATTTCTAGTAGCCCTTTTAACATTCTGTGCTGTACG
>JAGODW010000022.1 GCA_017998025.1 Spirochaetales bacterium | reverse complement strand
GAGTACGCGAAAGGATTATTGCGTGAAACGAATATTCCTATACAGGATGTCTGTGACCGTTCTGGTTTTTTAAACTATTCCTATTTTATCACATATTTTAAAAAGTATACGGGACTCACTCCGAGAGAATATCGAGAACGATATCGAGGAGAGAATATAAGTTTTCCCCGTTTTCCAAACCTTCCGTAAATTTATAATTGTAAATTCCCTTTTTTTCAAAACTTCTCTAAGTTTTCTGCATATTCGGTTTTTACAGACGGGTCTTAAATAGGAAGAAGGGACGGAAGACTGATGCAGCCTATCCGCAAGACCCAATTCTAAAACCTTAAGGGGGTATCTATGAAACGTTTTTTTTCAGTCATCCTAATTATAGGATGCATTTCTCTCGTAGGGTTGTATGCAGGAGGGAAAGGTGAGGAGAAAACTTCTAAGCCAGGAGGCCCTACTACAGTTATCTACTATTTGTGGGATGATCCTTCTTTAAAACCTGTGGTGGATGGATTTAATGCCGCACAGAAAGAGGTGATCGTGGATGCCCGGTATATCCCTTCACCGGATTATGAAACAAAAATCACAACCTTGTTGACTGCACATGCAGAGATGGATGCTTATATGCAGAAACGACAATCCGACATGTTCGCCCATTTTGACAACGGATTTATCGAACCGCTGGATGCATACCTGAAACAACCGGGCGTAGATACCCGGGCTGTTGATGCCTATAGAGATGCCGTCACAATAGAGGGTAAGGTTGTAGCCGTTCCCTGGAGGGGGGCTGCATACTATACGTTTTACAACAAGAAGCTGTTCGAAAAAGCAGGTATTTCAACGCCGGATGTATATGTAAAAGAAGGAACCTGGACGTGGGATAAATTTGCCGAAGTTTCCCGAAAGGTTTCTTCGGGAGATGGAACGGTTTACGGCGCTACTGTATACATCTGGGGTAGTAACCATCTGTTTATGCAGTCTCAGAATATGAAACCAATTATCGATTCTAAAGGAAATATCGATTACGATGATTCCGTTCATAGATTTTTCAAGATGCGGAAAGAACTGGAAGAAGCAAAAGCTATGTGGCCTTTGATTGATATGAAGGTAACAAAGAGCCACTATTCCAAGCAGTTCTACGATGGAAAAGCAGCTATGCTGCTCATTGGTGAATGGTTTCCGGGTTTCATGCTTTCCGGCCGGGATCAGAATCTCTTGAAAGGGTTTACCTGGAACGATTGGGGAATAACACGCCTTCCCTGTGATAGTAAACCGTATATCACCCAGGGGAATCCTACTTTCAACCATGTTACCTCATATGCAAAGCAGAAAGAGGCAGCTTTTCGATTCATAGGGTGGATGGGCGGCCCTGAAGGGGCTAAAATTGCTGCTAAAGCTGGCGTTCTGCCTGCAACAATCACCCCGGAAGTAAAGGAAATCCTTGCTAATGCAATTCCTGATCCACAGTCCCTTGAATACTTTACAGAATCTAAAAAGGCATATCCCATGCTTATGACGAAGTATGGTTCTCGTATCGAAGTACTGGTTAATAACCTGCTGGAAGAGTATCTGCTGGGGAAAATATCGGATAAAGATTTTGATGCACGATTTCGTGCAGGCCTAAAGGAAATCATTCAGACTACGAATTAAATATAGGGAAGGATCCGGACCCGGGAGAGTGTCTTACCCCTCGGGTCCTATTTCTGGATTCAAATTCTACTTCAGGGGTTGCTATGCAAAGAATCAACCGAACTCCCTCATCTGTTATTGCAGTGTTCCTGCTTCCCAGTCTTATTGGGTTTATAATGTTTATTCTGATTCCCATTGTGATGGCCGTTGGTATTTCGTTCACTAATTTTTCTGGAGGCCCTCGTTTCAGATTCATGGGTTTCCAAAATTATCTACAGGCATTCCGTTCTGCGGATTTTCAGCACAATTTCTGGATTACCCTGGTATTTACTTTCTGGACAGTACTTTTCCAGATTGTGCTGGGACTTGGATTCGCTTTGATTTTAAATGAGCGTCTCTGGGCCAGAAATTTGTTTAGAGGGATTCTGTTCCTGCCCAATGTACTTTCCTCCATAGCAGTGGGGCTGGCGTTCATGCTGATCTTCGATCCCCAACGCGGCCCTCTAAATCAGCTCCTTCGCTCCTGGGGAATGGATCCTCCTCTCTGGTTAGGGAGCGAAAAAACTTCTCTCCTCACGATCATTCTGGTTACCGTATGGCAGAGCTTTGGGTACTATATGGTGTTGTTCCTGGGAGGATTGCAAACGATCAACCGGTCTTTATACGAAGCAGCCTCTATGGATGGAGCCCATGCAATACGCAAATTTTTATCTGTAACCCTTCCTGGTTTGTCTCCCATCATGTTCTATTCAATAACGATTGCTATTATTCGAGCCTTTCAGGTATTTGACCAGATCTTCATCATGACAGGAGGGCAATTGGGAGGAGGTCCGGCAGGTTCCACCTCCGTTCTAGTGTTTGATATTTACCGGAATGGATTCGCTTTTTTCAGGTTTGGATATGCATCTGCGGAATCGGTGATCCTTCTATGTGTAGTATTCATAGTAACTTTTATTCAGTATCGAGGTCAGAATCGGTGGGTAACGTATGATGTGGTTTAGTCATAGAACTTCCCGATGGATTTTAAAAATCGGGAGATATATCCTTCTCTTTGTCACAGCTTTTCTGATCCTTATACCGCTGATCGTCATTCTTTCAACCTCCTTCAAACCGGATGATCAAATTTATGAGTTCCCCATGCGTATTATTCCCCGAACCCCTACATGGGAAAATTTCAATAAATTGATGGATCGTTTCCCCCTCTATATCTATAATTCTTTCAAACTAACTTTCATTATCGTAGTGGTGCAACTCTGTACTTCGACTACAGCAGCGTACGCATTTTCTAAACTCCGTTGGAAGGGTAGGGATGCGCTCTTTCTTCTTTATGTTCTTTCCATGATGATTCCCATTCATGCGATTATCATACCGCAATTCTTTATTGTTCGAAGCATGGGACTTTATGATAGCCATGGAGCCCTTGTTTTAACAGGATCGTTCACTGCGTTTGGTACGTTTTTAATAAAGCAATACTTTATGACAATTCCGGATAGTTATGTGGAGGCAGCCCGGATTGACGGAGCAAGAGAATTTGTAATTTTTTACCGGATTATGATGCCCTTAGCTAAACCGGTACTTGCAACACAGATAATTTTTAGTTTTCGGTACTTCTGGAACGACTTTTTTGCTCCTCTCATTTACCTTACAAGTCAGCATTTGAAGACATTGCCTCTTGGAATGGCAGATTTTGCCACCGAGACGTACACGTATGTGGGGCCGCAGATGGCAGCATCTTTTATTTCGATTGTACCTGTTATGATCATCTTCCTTCTTGCGCAACGATATTTCGTAGAGGGAGTGTCTGCAACAGGTGTGAAAGGATAGAGAAATGATACAAGAAAATTCAGAAAATTTCATAGAAGATATTCATACGGCAGAGTATGAGAAACTTTTCTTAGAAAAGAAGTGCAATGCTAAAGGTCTTCTGAACATTGCGGGACGCTCCTCTGAGTCTCTCAATGGACTCTGGAACTTCGGTATAGATTGGTACGATACCTGCCGCCGGGCTCGATGGTTCAAGGAAGTTGTGACAGATCCTCAAGGAATTCCTTTGCCTTGTGACTGGGATTGGGAAAGCTGGGAACGGATCCCTGTGCCTTCCTGCTGGAACTTGCAAAGGGAAGAACTCCGTTACTTCGAAGGTTCCGGTGTATATACCCGTACCTTCCGCTACCGGGCTCATAGGAAAGATGAACGGGTGTTTCTTCATTTCGAAGGGGCGAACTATCGAACCACGGTATTCCTTAACGGGAATCATCTCGGGACCCATGACGGAGGGTCTACCCCGTTTTCAATAGAAATAACCGAAGAAATACAGGAATTGAATCGCCTCATTGTTACCGTAGAAGCCTATCGAAGACAGGAACGTGTTCCGATGGATAATACGGATTGGTTTAACTATGGGGGGCTCTACCGGGCTGTGCAGCTTCTCCGACTCCCTCCTGAGTTTATTAAGGATTGGTTCCTCAGGCTGGTTCCCGACGGATCCTTCTCCAGCATTCTCCTGGATGTGGATGTCGATGTATCGGCCATCTCAACGTCAGTATCGAACATGAAAGTACGACTACAGATAATAGATCTCGGAGTAGACGTCCTTTTCCCTCTGAGGGAGGAGAAGGGTCAGGTAAGGGTACAGGCAAAACCGGTTCTATGGTCTCCTGAACAACCCTTTCTCTACGATATCATTTTGTCCCTTATTGTGGAACCAATAGCAGAAAAATCGCCTGAGGTCATCGATCAGATTCAGGACAGGGTAGGATTTCGAGAAGTACGGGTAGAAGGGCAAGAGATTCTCTTGAATGGAAACCCTATATTTTTAAAAGGGATCAGCGTCCATGAGGATCATTTGATTCTGGGTAAAACAACGAACGAGGAGATAATCCGCGCTACCATTCAGGATCTAAAGGCTCTCCATGGGAACTATCTTCGACTATCCCATTATCCCCATGATAGCCGCTTTGCTCGTATTGCAGATGAGGAAGGTGTGCTCCTCTGGGAGGAAATTCCTGTGTACTGGGCTATTGCTTTTACGAATGCGGATACATATGCAGACGCGGAGAACCAGCTTTCTGAATTGGTACAGAGGGATCGGAATCGGGCCAGTGTTATCATCTGGTCTGTAGGAAATGAGAACGCAGACACCGATTCCCGATTCTCTTTTATGGCACGGCTTGTGGAGAAAGCACGTGTTCTTGACGGGACACGTCTTGTTTCAGCTGCGTGTCTTATCAACACCACAAAGCTTGCCATAGAAGATCGTCTTGCGGAGGTGCTGGATATCATCGGGGTGAATGAATATTACGGGTGGTACGACCCGGATTTTGAAAAGCTTCACCAGATACTGGAAAACTCAACTCCGCGGAAACCTGTTATTCTCTGTGAATTTGGAGGAGGCGCTCGGGCAGGGCACCGGGGAACGGAAGAAGAACTGTTCAGTGAGGACAGGCAGGAGTGGATCTATACACAACAACTTAAGCTGATTAGTTCATGCCCATACATTCAGGGTATGAGCCCCTGGATTCTGTATGATTTTCGCTGCCCCAGACGTCTAAACCGATACCAGGAGCTCTTTAACCGAAAAGGCCTGATTGATAGCGATCGGAAAACAAAGAAACGAGCCTTCCCTGTTTTAACTACCTTTTACAAGGATTTAGATAAATCAAGATTCGGTTAGGCTACCAATAAATCCGACAAAGTGAGAGAAGACTCTGTAATCCTTCCTCAATCCAGGAAGCGTGACATCCACAGGTACTAAACGCGACTTTCAAGGTTTTTCAGGCTGCTCTTTCTTCCCTTCAGGGAACAGCTTAATGAATAATTTAATTACAAAATAAAATACACATTGTACAAGAAAGACAAAACCTACTCCTACGACAAGAAGAAAGAGGGCTTTTTCAAAATCGTTACCCTGTATAATTCGTTGTAGTAATTCGTTCATAGTTATATCCATCCCATTAGAATTGGAACAATTGCAAGAACAATACCTCCGGCCATTACGGAACCCAGTTGACCGGAAACGTTCGCACTTACTGCCTGCATAAGTACAAAAGTAAAACCGTCTTCTTCCATAGCCATCTTTTGTATAACCCGTGCACTCATGGGAAATGCAGAAATACCAGCTGCCCCTACCATTGGATTGATCTTTTTATTATGTGGCAAGAAAAGATTGAGGAATTTAGCAAAAAGTACTCCGCCTGCGGTGTCAAAAACGAACGCAGCCAGGCCCAGGCCCAGAATAATTAAGGTCTGCCATTGGAGAAATGCATCAGCCCGCATAGAAGCTCCAATGGTAATACCTAATAATAGGGTTACCAGATTTGAGAGTTCATTCTGAGCTGCTTTTGATAATTTATCCAGTACCCCGCATTCACGAATCAGGTTACCAAACATGAGGCTTCCAATCAGCGGTACGCTCATAGGGGCTACGAAACCTGAAACAATAGTGACTACAATAGGGAAAGAAATTCGAAGCGCTCTGGGAACTTCCTTTTCATCAGGCTTCATTTTGATTGTCCGTTCTTTTTTGGTTGTTAAGGCTCGTATCACAGGGGGTTGAATCAAGGGTACGAGGGACATATAGGAGTACGCAGCTACTGAGATAGGACCAAGGAGCTTTTGTGCAAATTTCGTTGCCACATAGATAGCGGTTGGCCCGTCAGCAGCCCCAATAATACCGATGGTTGCAGAAGTTGGGAGATCAAACCCAAGGGAAGGAAAGAGTTTCCCCAATCCAATCGCAGCAAGTACCGTCAGGAATATACCGAATTGTGCGGCAGCCCCAAAGAACATCATTACAGGCATTTTAAACATCGGTTCAAAATCGCACATGGCTCCAACAGCAATAAAAATAAGGATGGGAAAGAGCTCAGTATTAATTCCTGCATCAAATAGGATTTTTAAGAAACCTGCGACTCCATCATGCTCATAGGCTACAGAGAGGGGAAGATTTACAAGGATGGCTCCGAAACCGATCGGCAAGAGCAAAAGAGGCTCATACCCTTTTGTAATAGCCAGCCAGATGAGAATAAGACCTACCAGAATCATAATTAGATCTGGAAGCGAAACAGAAATAAATCCGATAAAAAGCCGTTCCATCTGTTCCTCCTAAAAGAGATGATATTGAGCAATCAGGGGAGCAAAAAGGCTGGAAACGAGACTCATCACAGTGATGAGGGTGTTTAAAGAAGGTCCTGCTGTATCTTTGAATGGATCCCCCACGGTATCACCCACTACCGCTGCTTTATGCGCTTCGGAACCCGGGCCTCCGACATTCCCTGCTTCGATATATTTTTTTGCGTTATCCCAGAGACCTCCGGAATTCGACATGAGCAATGCGAGAATTACACCGGTAAAGATAGAGCCCCCAAGGAATCCGCCCAGGGCTCCGGGACCCAATATAAACCCTACAATTAAGGGCAACAGAATTGCGAGAAATGCCGGTATCGTGAGGGCCTTTAGAGCGCCTGAACTGGCAATCCTCACACAGGCATTATAATCGGGGAGCTCCGTTCCTCCTAAGATTCCTGGTTTTGCCTTAAACTGACGTCGTATTTCTTCAATCATGGAAAAAGCGTTTCGAGTTACCGCAAGCATCAATAAAGCACTGAAAAGGGGAGGGACAATGCTTCCCAATAGACAACCGGCTAACACTAACGGATCCTGTAAATTGAGGATCAAAGCAGTGCCTCCCGAATATTTGCTGATAACCTCTGTGTATGCGGCAAACATGGCCAGTACGGTTAATGCTGCTGCACTGATGGAAAAGCCCTTTGTAATAGCTTTGGCGGTATTTCCCGCAGAATCCAGTACATCGGCCCGGTCTATCACTTCATGGGGCATCCCTGACATTTCTGCGATTCCCTTTGCATTATCGACAATAGGTCCATAGGCATCGTTGGAAACAATCATACCTGTTAGAGAGAGCATCCCCACAGCTGCAACTCCTACCCCATAAATACCTGGTAATCCTGAGGCTTGACAAACAAAGTATGCCGTAAGGGTGGCAGCCACGATCCCGACCATAGCGGGTAACATGGAAATAAGGCCATAACTGAATCCAGTGATAATGGTGAGCCCTGTTCCCGAACTTGAAACTTTTGCTACATTCTGAACGGGTGCACGCTCGTCATTGGTAAAGAAGTCGGTAGAAAATCCCATAATTACCCCGATTACCAATCCTGCCACAGTTGCAATAAATGCTCCCCAATTTAGGGAAAAAGCAGAATTTCCTCCAGCGAGTGCATTCGTACCTGCAAAAAACAGGGCGGAAAGTATTGCAAAGATAATACAGGAAAAGACCGTACCCAAATTAAGAGCGCGGCCTGGTTTCTCATCTTTTCCTACCCGTACAAACCGTAAACCGATAAGGGATGACAGGATGCCGATTACGCAGAGGGCTAACGGCAATAAAACATACTGTACGCCTATTTTATCTGCGAAGGAAGCTCCTAATAACATGGCAGCAACCGTAGCGGCTACATAGCTATCAAAAATATCTGCTCCCATTCCAGCTACATCACCTACATTGTCTCCCACATTGTCTGCAATCACTGCAGGGTTTCTAGGGTCATCTTCCGGGATACCCAATTCTACTTTGCCAACAAGGTCTGCGGCAATGTCAGCGGTTTTGGTGTAAATGCCTCCCCCGGCTTTAGCTAATAGGGCAAGGGAAGATGCTCCAAAACTAAATCCCAGTACAATTTCCACATCTTCCCAGATCAGGTACAATAAACTCATACCGAATACGGCCAGACCGACCATGGCAAGTCCCATTACAGATCCTGCTTTAAACGCAACGGCAAATCCTTTGGGAATTCCATCCTGACAGGCTGTAGCAGTTCTGACGTTTGCTTCCACCGCTGTGGACATACCCAGCCAACCAGCTAAAGCTGAGCAGAGCGCGCCAAAGGCAAATGCGAGGGCGGTTAAAAGTCCATGGTTCTGTTTTTCTACCCCGGAAAATACAAAGGCCAGTACTATCCCAAGGATAATTGCCATAACGACTAACGTTCTATATAACAGGCGTAGGTAGGTAATTGCACCTTCCCTTATCCATCCTGCAATTTGTTGTGCTTTTTCGCTTCCTACGTTGTATTTTTTTACCTTTGCAAATGCAGCAAGAGATGCAATTACCGAGATAATGCCACTAACTAACCCTGCATAGAGCCATATATTTGAATTCATTCAGGTCCTCCTACATGTTTGCCGAGCGCCACCAGGCATAGTGTTTTTTCTTCAGTTCTTCTACGGGAGGTAGAGGATACAGAACGAGGCCCTCCCGAGTCCCATAAAAAATGCCGTTTTTAATAATTCGGTAAGGAAGGGTAGACATGGTCGCTCCGGAACGATCTACGATCTTTGTTACTACCGATTTATTCTGTAATTGCATAAGGCAGCTTCTAAGATGATCAATATTCTCATAGGGAAGGTCATGGACTTCTCCAAACTCAGGATTCGTGGCCAGCTCTCCCAGTTTGCATTCTACCCAGCTAAGGGCAGGAATGCTGATATTTTTCTTGGGATCTTTCATGAAAAAGGAATGAAAAGCTTTTGGTCCCAAAGCACTTACCACGAGGGGAGTGAGGGGTGCTAATTCTCGATAGAGATGTAATCCCGCTTCATCCTCAGGAATACTCTCTGCCTGCGAAAGTCCCAGAGTTCGTCCGTCTTTTGTAGTAAGATAAAGGTTTCTTAAGGCTGAAATAGGTACATGTTCAATTACCCGGTATACCGCAATATAGCTAGAACGTTTCGGAGCTCCATCCGAATGCGGAACACAGCGGGCAAGGCCTTCCTCTATGGGGAAAAAGGGATGACGAAAATCTGGATCCAGTTCAAAAAAAATCGCCTGTCCCTGAGTTTTCTTTTCTGCGCCTACCGCATAATATACCCCAAATTCTTCTGGATTCAGTTGACTGGCTATCAATGCTTCCGGAATAAGAGAGAGATAAAGATGCCGTTCCATATACACCTCCAGTCTGATCACGTGTCGAGCAAGTTACAAGACTATAATTTAGAGGATTCTACTGAGAAAAAAGTTTCTTTTCAATATGTGAAAGAGGAGGGGAAGATGGATAATCAATCTAAAAAGGCGGAGGGATCCTTTAGACCTCTCCGCCCGGTAGATTTAACTTCGGATCGTTTTTAGCGCTTTGGACCATGCAATTACTTGATCCAGCAGGGTATTTAACGCGGTGAGATTCACGGGTGCAGGTTTAAATACACTAAAATTTTCAAAATCCGTAAAAAGAGATAGATGAACTGCGGTTCGTACATCTGCGATTTGAAGTTCTCCCAGGATCAAGCGCAGGTTCTCTACTGCCCGTGCACCCCCGGCAGAACCGTAACCAACAAGGCCTGCTGCTTTGTTGTTCCATTCGGTATACAAATAATCCAGGGCATTTTTTAAAGCCGCCGATGTAGCATGATTGTATTCAGGTGTAACGAAAATATAACCATCATACCCGGCGATTTTCTTTGACCATTTTTTTGTATGTTCTTTTGAGTACTGGTTGAACGAAGGCGGCACCGGTTCATCCAGCAGGGGCAAATTGTAATCCTTGATGTCTACCAGCTCAAACTGGGCATCATTTCGTTTCTGGGCATTCTCTAATACCCATTGTGCTACTGCTTCGTTGTTTCGACCCGGACGGGTACTTCCCAGGATAACAGCAATCTTTACCATAGATATCCTCCCACATAGACCTTATTTATGATAAAAATAGTAATAAAAAAGGATAAAGGCAAATGGAATAGCCTATTTCTGCATCGAATAATAGAAGAAACTTAGATCCGGGGAGCTTCTTCCGGACGAACCGGTTTCCCGTCCTTATATACTAAAAAATATAAGTCAGGGGTTTGATTATAGGGGCTAATTCCCAGCGTACCGATTTTTTGCCCTTTTTGCACCAGAGACCCGGGTTCTACAAGGATTGATTCATTGCCCGCGTATACATAGATATACCCCTGGTCAGATTGAATAATCACAACTTTCCCGAAGCCGCGGTAAGGCCCGACCCAGGCAACTTTTCCTGAAGAGACCGAATATACCGGATCTCCCATTTTACCAGCAAAAGAAATTCCTTCCAATTTTCCTGTCAACTCTTTTCGCGTTCCAGAATGAGGCCAGTAGAAATCTCTCGATACGCCTGGATTCTGCGTTACCCCAGGCAGATCCTTTGTAGGCTTTCCTCCCGAAGTTTTGGGGATATAGAGAGTTGTCCCGGGCTTCAGGATCGAATCTGGTTTGAGAGAATTCATGGATAGAATTGTTTCCAGGGTTGTGTCTGATTTTCGTGCAATGCCATACAGAGTGTCCCCTTTCTGGACAGTATAGAGATCGGGAATACGAATCGTTGTTCCCGCTCGAATTTTGGAGGGATCCAGAATACTATTCGCTTCAAGAAGTATTTCGACGGGTACATTATACTGCTTGGAAATGCTGTATAGGGTTTCCCCTTCCTTCATCCGGTGTTGATAACTTTCCTGGCTATAAACAAGACCAGGGGCTAAAAAGAAAGGGAAAAGAAAGAACAGACTGATGCTTAGAACCGTGTCGGAATCCGATCTTTTCATAGGTACTTATACCATCGGCCGTTGAAAAAGGTTCTTTTAGATGATTCTGTGAATGTGGATAGGGAAAACAGTGTCGGGCTGGCGGGACTTGGCCTCCGGGCCTCGGCGTCCTGCCTTGACCCTACGGCCCGCCTTGCTCGCTGGCGGCGCACTTCCTGTGCGCCTTACCTCGCCTACGCTCGGCGCTCGCTCGGTTCAAGTCCCGCGCAAATCTCTCAATAAAAAAGGAAAGTATTAAGGGTGAAAAATTTATCGGGCTGGCGGGACTTGAACCCGCGGCCTCTTGGTCCCGAACCAAGCGCGCTAGCCACTGCGCTACAGCCCGAAAAAAAACCCCCAAAAAGGGGGAAATAACGGGAGCGACGGGGCTTGAACCCG
>JAGODW010000389.1 GCA_017998025.1 Spirochaetales bacterium | reverse complement strand
TCTTTGCTAATTTCCACTGGTTTATTATCAATGATAATCTCGCCTACATCTCGCTGAATTACACCTCCCAGAATTTTCATCAAGGTTGATTTTCCTGCACCGTTCTCTCCTACAAGGGCATGAATTTCCCCTGGAAGTATTTCCAGCTGCATATTTTTTAGCACAGGTACCGAACCAAAAGATTTATCAATGCCACGCATTTCCAATTTCATAGAAACCTCAGAAATTTACACCGGAATACAGAATGATGTTTGCGTAGGGAGTTGCTTCGCCGGTTCGTATAACCGCCTTGCAATGGGAGGTCATTTTTTTAAACTCTTCATGAGAAACGTATTGAATCGTTACCGCAGGGAATCGGCTGTGTATTTTTGAATGCAGTTCTGGATTATGGGTTTTTATTTCTTCAGCCAGTGTAATTTTTTCAATAACCATATCTTCCTGAACCGCATCAAGAACATCGAGAAAAGAAGGGGATCCCTTTTTTATTGCAAGATCAATCCGCTGAGTTTCTTGAGGAATGGGAAGGCCACAATCAGAAATGGTTAGAGAATCTGTATGACCCATGCAGGCTAAGACAGAAGCGATAGCTGAATTTAATATCCCTTGTTTTTTCATCGTCGTTCTTCCTTTATTAATACGTGCGGATTATGGCTGAATGTCCGTATAGGAGCCGTCGAAGTTTCCCGTTCAACTAAAGAAACACTCAAAAGGTACTTCACTCCATCGAGTTTTTCCCCCTCTATTTGTCGCAGCAACAACTCTGTGGCAGCCCTCCCCATCTCATAGATAGGTTGAGCGATGGTAGTTAACGAAGGGGTATAGAGCCTTGCAATATGAATATCATCAAAACCGACAATACGGGCATCTTCTGGTACGGAATATCCTGCTTGATGCAGTGCACGAATTGCCTGAATGGCTGCATAATCGTTCCAGGCAAAAATACCCTCATACGCCGAAAGCTGCTTGCCCTCCTCTAACAGGGCCTGATATTCATCTGTGTCGTCTGCAATGAGCAAATGGGGTGTCGGTAACCCTATTTTGAGTGCTTCATCAAAAAAGCCTTCCCGTCTATGCTTCTGGCTTGTTGATTCAGAGGAAGCGCCAATAAAAACCAATCTGGAGCATCCCTTTTCTGCGAGATGATCGCAGGCCATCCGTCCACCCGAATAATTATCCGAGGTAACATGGGGTGCACCTGTACTCAGCTCTCTATCTACAGAAACGACGGGGATCCCATTTTCCTCATAATAGGGTCCGCAATTTCCCGTAGAACTGATGATGCCTTCGGCGAAACTGGAGGTAAGGGCATCTATAAACCGCTTCTCCTTTTCAACAGAATCTTCTGCATTGCATAAAAGAACCTGGTAGTCTTTTCTACTGGCCTCTCCTTCCACCGCCCGAGCTAGTTCCGGGAAAAAGGGATTCGTTACACTGGGAACTACCAGACCGATCACCCGGGATGATTTGATTGAAAGCGTTCGAGCAATTCTATTGGGTTTATATCCAAGGAAAGTAATAGCTTCATCAATAGCCTTTCTGGAAGAGGAACTTACATATCCTCCATTAAAATACCGTGAAACCGTCGCAACTGAAACACCCGCCCTATGGGCAACGTCATACATGGTAGACATATGTAACCGCTTTCATATCGATTACATAATAATAACAAAGTTTTGTTATTTGTCAATAACGGATCAGTATGAAGTTCTCAACCCTATCCTCTTGAGAGGCTCTATCGAAATGCCTATAATCAACCGAACATGCAAGGAGATACGTTAAGTATGATTCCCAACCTGTTTTCCACGCTTGTAAATTACTACATGGAACATATCGGGTACGGGATGGTGATACTACTCATGACGATCGAGAGCTCGTTCATCCCTTTTCCGTCAGAGATTGTTATTCCTCCGGCTGCCTGGAAAGCGGCGAGTGGAGAACTCAGCATCGTTGGGGTAGTACTATCGGGAATTGTGGGTAGTATCCTTGGCGCTCTAATAAACTATGGATTAGCGGTAAGCCTGGGAAGATCTCTTATACATAAGCTGGCGGAGTCGCGAGCCGCCCATCTCTTAATGATCGACAAGAAATCAATTGAACGGGTGGAAGAGGTCTTCCGTAAGTATGGGAGTATTTCTACCTTTATCGGTCGGTTGATCCCTACAGTTCGTCAGTTGATTTCTCTACCGGCGGGCCTTGCCCGGATGGATCTCCGCCCGTTTCTTTTTTTTACCGCTCTGGGATCCGGTATCTGGAGCGTGGTTCTTGCTGTACTGGGGTATTATTTATATGGTCAGAAAGAGCTCCTTGAAAAGTACTACCAGGAATTATCCTACGGATTTCTTGGAGTAGGGGTTGTTTGCATCGTATACCTGTTCTGGAGATCACTCGGACGGCGGAGGAAATATCCTGGTTCCGAGCATGAGTAAAGAATACATATTGAAACATGGGGGTTAGTAAAGATGGAAACTGCATTGGTAAAAGTGAAAGCGGAAGAATTAAACCGTCTCACCCGGTTGCGACTGGAAGAAGTGGGGGTGCCGCCCGAAGATGCAAAAACTGTGGCGGATGTATTGGTTTTCGCAGACCTGAGAGG
>JAGODW010000388.1 GCA_017998025.1 Spirochaetales bacterium | reverse complement strand
GAGCAGATTGTACGAATTCTCCTCCGTGCTAAAGAACAGGGATGGAAGCTCGCAAAGTTTTACTTTATGATCGGACTTCCGTTTCAAAATCGGGAAAAGGAAAGAGAGGAGATTATTGAGTTCATCCGGTCTATCCATAAGAGTACGGGAATCCAGATTCACTTAAACGTTGGCACGTTTATTCCTAAGCCCCATACACCTTTTCAATGGGCAGGACAATTAACAGAAGCACAATCTCTAGAATGTATACAAACGATACGCACCGGGCTTCGCCATCTGCCTGTAAAGGTTGGGTATCAGGCCCCTTTCCTATCGTTTCTAGAAGGAGTCATTTGTCGGGGGGATGGGGGAGTAGGGGAGTTGATCGAGAAAGCCTTTCAAGAAGGGGCCCGTTTTGATGCATGGGAAGACAAGGTAAATCGTAAAGCCTGGGAAACTGCTTTTAATACAGCCGGATGGGATGTTGAGTTCTCTGCTTGTTCTCCCCGGCCTTTTGAAACGGATCCTCCCTGGTCTTGCATCGATCTTGGGGTTACCCCGTCTTTTCTCCGTAAAGAATATAGCCGCGCCCAATCCTGTATCGAAACAACACCCTGTGATACATCCTGTGAACATCCCTGTGGTGTTTGCAATAACACGCTAAAGCCTCAAATAAGTACGAACAACGTTGAATCTTCTTCTATTCAATCCATTGCTACACAATCCAGTTCGGCATGGCAACAAAAAAGAACAATTTATCGGCACATTCTTTCGTTTCAAAAACTAGGAAAAAGTGCCTATATCCCTCATTTATCGCTCTTACGGGTTATGGAGCGGAGTGTTCAGCGTGCAGGTCTCATTCCCAGATTCACCACAGGATTCAATCCCAAACCTTCCCTTGAATTTGCTCAACCTCTACCGCTTGGATTCGAAAGCCTCGATGAAGTTTTCTCAGTAGAACTTTTAGATGAAGTAGATCCAGAAACTCTGATAGATAGGTTAAATCCTGTACTGCCGGAAGGTCTTCGATTTTTCCGTGGGTTTCAGATTATATACCCTGAAACTTCAAAAAAACCTCCCTCTCTTATGTCCTGCTATGGAGGGGGGGTGTATCGAATTAAAATAACCGGAGAAACATTAGAAAGTTTCTTATCTTGTATACTTAATAATACATCTCTACAAATAGAATCTATATCTTCTTCAGAGGCTTCTCTCTATGTACCTGTTTCTTTGCAGGGAATATTAAAGAAAGCTTTTTCTTCACTTGTTTCTTGTAAAAATATAGCTTCAATAAACATTATAAGAGAAATTTCCTATTCAATACAAGATCGTGTACCTCTTTTTGAGTATCTATACCAAATAAGAAATAATTTTTCAGGATAGTACTTTTCCAAGAGAACTATGGTTGGACGCCTGCAAGTCGACAGAATATCTCTTATCAGAAGTTATTTATTTACGTCAATCGTCCCGCGCATTGTAAATACTCTGTGCGATCCATATCAGTAAGGCAGAAAAGATCAACGGAGGAATAACGTTCATCAATCCAAATAAATTGGTTAAATATTTCCAGTAGTCTTTTAATAAAAAATCTAAAAGCCCTCCCAGGGCTGCTCCTAAAATCCCTAATACCGTATACCCCCAAAACCCGCCGATAAACGGTTTTCTGAATACATAGTAAAAGAATATTCCGAACCCTAGGCCAATGGCAAGATACGTTAATAAAACCAGAAGAAATGGAATGGTCATGTGCGTCTCCTATGAGTCTAAATCGATTTTAACTACATCATCGAGATAAGAATTACGGTTTAAAAAGACCACGGTACTATAGAGGTACGTTCCATCAACATCCCGTCCAAAAGACGCTACACAGAACACTACGGATAGAGGTTCTTTATTTTCTACAACTGACTTCACATTCATGCTGACAACATCCGGATCCGTGCTGAGAAACTGATCCGGTTCAAAGGTTTCCTCTTCCAGGTCTTCCTCGCGAGCAGCTCTGAGCAATATAATAGGAGGAAGTTCCGTTGTTACCCCATCCGGCTTTAACCAGCAAAATACAGGCGGTTCTTTCGGGGTTTGAGTTGTAAGAGGAGAAAAGTCCAGTTTAAACACCCACGAGGTACTGCGCTGGCCTGGAGAGATCAATAGAAGGGGTTTATTAGTATCATCCACTTCTTTAAACCTGAGCCGTACAAATCCTCTGCTCGTTATAGAAGATTCGGTTCCAATGTAGGTTAAGTCTTCCAACGCTGTCCGATCTTGCAGGATCGTATCACTTCCTGCTGCATATAATTTGTAATAGATCTCATACCCCAGAAACTCGTCTATATCGTTTTCCGTATTATGCCTGAACTGGTAATAACCGATTGTTTGGTCCGATTGCACATCATCGGTACTGATGGGATGGATATAGATGTACGTTTCCAACCCGCATCCTAAAAGAATACTCGAAAGAACAAAAAAAGCGGCCGTAAAAATACATAGCGCTCTTTTGCGTAAAACGGCTTTGAAAAATGAAAGTTTAGAACCCTTCTGGTACATCGATCAACTCGTAGATTAAAACAGGGCGATTTTTTCCCTTTACCCGAATATTATCCAGTTCACGGGCTATAACTCG
>JAGODW010000387.1 GCA_017998025.1 Spirochaetales bacterium | reverse complement strand
CCTTAGACCGGGCATCCTGGTGGTCTGCAAATGCTTTATAGGCATCGTACCCGTCATACCGGACAGCGATCTGAAGGTTGGCGATAGACTCGGGGTCCCACATATGTTTTTCCCCTTCTGCCCGAAAGTTATAGTCGCCGGGATTGAGGTACTCTAATCCCAGCGGGAGCGGCCGCTCAGGGTATGCCAGTGAATGACGTCTCTTAGCTTCCTTTGCCAGTATCTGGAAGTTTGCACCTCCGATGCGGGAAGGGGTTCCCGAGAAACATCGGTCTATCACTTCTGGATCGATCCCTACCGCTTCGAATATTTGTGATCCTTTATAGCTTTCCAGGGTGGAAATTCCCATTTTCCCAAATACTTTTTTCATTCCCTTGTCCAGGGCATGGATATAGTTTTGAACAATTTTCGCATCGGATAATTCTTTTGACAGGTTTCCATCCCTCTCCATCTTCCACATCGCCTCAAAAGCCAAGTATGGATTGATCGCATCTGCTCCATACCCAATAAGCATGCAAAAATGGTGTACTTCCCGGGGTTCTCCCGTTTCCAGGATGATTCCGATCTGGGTACGCTTTCCGATCCGTACCAGATGGTGATGTACGGCACCTAAAGAGAGAAGAGCACTTACCGGAATACGATCCTTTCCGGCTGCGCGATCGCTCAGGATCAGAAGAGTATATCTCTCTTCAATCGCTCTCTCTGCTTCCCCACATAGCCTGTCCAGACATTGAAGCAACCCCCTTTCATCTCCTGGTTCTGCAGGATACGTCGTATCGATCGTGAGGGTCTTCCATCCTTTTTCAGTCAGATGCTTTAAAGCTGTGAGTTGTTCATTGGTGAGGAAAGGGGTCTTCAGGTGTAACCGCTGGGCATGGTGAGGAGTTTCTTCCAGAAGATTTTGTTCAGGACCCATGTAGGATTCAAGACTCATTACCACTTCCTCCCGGATCGAATCGATGGGTGGATTGGTTACTTGAGCGAATAATTGTTTGAAGTAATCGTACAAAAGCCTCGGTTTATCAGAAAGACAGGCCAACGGCGTATCGTTTCCCATGGATCCCAGGGGTTCTTTACCGCTATCTGCCATAGGTTTTAAGATCAGACGGATATGCTCAAAGGTGTACCCGAATAAACGGAGCCGTTCCAGAATCGTATCCGGATAAAATCTGTGGGATTCTCCGTTTATCGGGAGAATATCCTGTTCTATCCGTTGTTCACGGAGCCACTTCCCATAGGGACGCTTTCCGCAAATTCTTTTTTTTATTTCCTCATCCTCTATGATCCTCCCTTCCCGGAAATCTACAAGAAACATCTTTCCTGGTTGGAGGCGTCCTTTCACTTGAATCAGCGCTGGATCCAGGTCAAGAACTCCCACTTCGCTGGAAAGGATCACCCGATCGTCTGTGGTAATATAGTAGCGGCTGGGGCGTAATCCATTTCGATCTAATACGGCGCCGATCACATCCCCATCGGTAAAAACGATCGAAGCCGGGCCATCCCAGGGCTCCATAAGGCAGCTTTGAAACTCGTAATAGTCTTTCTTCTCCTGAGACAGAGTAGTATGATTCTGCCAGGCTTCCGGGATCATCATCATGATAGCCTCAGGGAGACTTCTCCCCGAGAGGTAGAGTAGCTCCAGTACGTTGTCGAACGTCCCTGAATCGGACAGATCCGGTTCTATAAGGGGAAGGATCTTTCCCAGTTCCGGGCCGAAAAGCTTACTTTCAAGCTTACCTTCTCGACCGCGCATTTTGTTCCTGTTCCCCTGCAGAGTATTTATTTCTCCATTATGGCTGATAAAACGGAACGGATGTGCCCGATCCCAGCTGGGAAATGTATTGGTAGAAAATCGGGAATGAACCATTGCCAGATGGCTCATCATCGCTGGATCGGATAGGTCGGAAAAGTAAGGGAACAGCTGAGTCGGTTTAAGCATCCCTTTGTAAACAAGTACACGGGTAGAAAGAGAACAAATATAAAAAAAGGCATGTGGATCTATTTCAGTATCCCGAATAGTCCGGGTTGCCCGTTTCCGGATGATGAATAACTTTCTCTCAAACTCTTCACTGCTTAATTCTTTCCCTGCCTCAATAAAAATTAATTCCATTTCTGGTTCACAGGCTTTTGCCTGAGGCCCGATCAGAGAACTATCCCGGGGAACAGGTCGCCATCCGATGAGCTTCTGACCGATTTCTTTTACAACTTCTTCGAACCGCTCTTTTTGTAATTCTCTTTCCCTGGTATCTTGAGAAAGAAATACTAATCCAGCCCCGTACAATCTATCTTGAGGAAGTTCCAGCCCTGCCTCCCGGGCTTTGTTTTCCAGGAATTTAGCAGGGAACGAAACCAGTATTCCTGACCCATCCCCTGTATTTTTCTCCGCTCCTACCGCGCTCCGGTGTTCAAGATTTTCCAGCACCTGACGGGCATTCTGAATAATTGCATTACTCTGTTGTCTCTTGATGTTTGCTACGAATCCGACACCGCAGCTATCCTTTTCAAACTGTGGGTCGTATAGCCCAACAGCCTCTGGTCTTCGCTTTAATGCCACTGCTGTTTCTCCTCTCTAAATTTTTTCTGTCCGTTACATCCTGTAGACT
>JAGODW010000021.1 GCA_017998025.1 Spirochaetales bacterium | reverse complement strand
AAAGTCTTTAACCCTGGGCAACGCGACATTCACCAATCGATCTAAGAACTCATACATGTAGTTCCCTCGAAGGGTAACTTTTGCGCCGATTTCCTGCCCCTTCCGCACTTTAAAATTTGCAATTGACTTTCGCGCTTTTGTTTTAATTGCTTTTTGCCCGGTAATCTGCGAAAGCTCACCGACTGCAGAATCCAAAAGCTTTTTGTTTGTAACTGCCTCTCCAATACCTACGCTAACAACAATTTTTTCCAGCCTTGGTATCTGCATCGAACTTTTATATTCGAATTCCTTCATAAGTTCCTGAGATACTTTCTCCCGGTACAATTTTTTCAGTCTGGGTTCGTACGATTGTTTTGCCATTATAGAACCTCTCCACACTTTTTACAGAACCGAACTTTTTCATCGTTCTCAAATCGATAACCTACACGAACCGGACCACACTTTTTACAGAGGACCATAACATTGCTGATGCGGATCGGGCCTTCTACTTCGATGATTCCACCCTTTTCATTCTGCCTTCTTTTCTTCACGGCCTTCTTTCGCAAATTTATTCCTTCAACAATAACCCTCTCATTTTCATGATCTACCTCTATTACCCGGCCTGTTTTTCCCCGATCCTTTCCTGCAATGACTTTTACTTCATCGTTTTTCTTGACCCGAAATATTTTTCGCTTCGGTCTTGTATTTTCTCCATGTTTCATACGATCTCTCTCCTAGAGCACTTCCGGTGCAAGGGAAAGTATTTTCATAAAATCCCCTGCCTTGGACTCTCTTAATTCCCGAGCTACGGGGCCGAAAACACGCTTCCCCTTGGGGTTGTTCCCGCTATCAATGATCACACAGGCGTTATCATCAAAACGGATATAGGTTCCATCAGCTCTTCGATACTCCTTTTTGGTACGCACGACGACAGCCCGTTCTACATTTCCCTTTTTTACCGGAGCATTCGGTAAAGCATCTTTAACCGCAACAACAATTATATCACCCACGCTTGCATACTTGCGTCTGGTTCCCCCCAACACTTTTATACACTGGGCTATCTTTGCGCCGCTATTATCCGCCACATTTAAATACGTATTCATCTGAATCATAACGGAATCCCTACCTTTCGAGTACTAAACTTTCAATCACCTTGCTTTTTCTACAACCTGTAGAAGTTTCCATCGCTTCTCTTTGCTGATAGGCCGAGACTCAATGATTCTCACCGTGTCTCCCATATGGGCTTCCTGGTTTTCATCATGAGCCTTGTATTTTTTTGAAACCGTTATGTATTTCTTATATAAGCGATGCATCTTCCGGGAAGACACCAGGACTACGATTGTTTTCTGCATTTTATCGCTTACCACTTCTCCCTGGAGGATCCTTTTGTTTGATGGCTGTTTTTTTTCCACCGTTTCCACGACTTAACTCCTACTTCTGCTGGGTCTTTTGGTGTATTCTTGTATTTAACCGAGCTATCTTCCTGCGAAGCGTTCTAAGCTCTAAAGGATTTTCTAAATGACCGATAATTTTATCAAAGCGGAGTTTGAAGTACTGTTTAGAAAATTCCTCCCGCTTCGCAACCAGTTCTGGAAGGGTTAGTTCCTTATAGGATTCTTTCATATACCCTACTCCCCTTCTACCCGGGAAACAAGCTTTGTTCGAATAGGAAGCTTACTCCCCGCTAATTTTAACGATTCTTCTGCCAGCTCTTTCGGTACACCGGCTATTTCGAAAAGAATCGTTCCCTGTTTCACCGCAGCAACCCAGTATTCAGGATTTCCTTTTCCTTTTCCCATTCGAGTTTCTGCAGGTTTTTTCGTATAGGGCATATCAGGGAAAATACGTATCCACACCTTCCCGCCCCTCTTAATATTCCTCGTCATGGCTACTCGAGCAGCTTCTATCTGTCGATTCGTTATCCATTCAGGTTCAATTGCTATAAGACCGTAGTCTCCAAACTCAAGTGAGTTGTTACGGCTAGCTTTTCCAACCAGGGTACGATTGACCCTTCGCATTTTTTTCCGATACTTTGTCCGTTTTGGGCTTAGCATATATTAACTCCTCACTCCGACCTTTTCCCTTTTTTTCTTTATTAACTGCCCGGCATCTTCTTTTCGATCCTTTCGGAACACCTCACCACTGAATACCCACACTTTTACCCCGATAGATCCAAACGTAGTAAAAGCTTCTTCAAATCCATAATCGATATTAGCCCGCAGCGTATGAAGAGGGACACGGCCTTCCCTGTACGATTCGGTTCGGGACATTTCCGCACCACCCAGACGACCTGAGATTCGCACTTTTATCCCCTGGACACCTGCTTTCATAGCATTACCGATGGCAGTCTTCAATGTTTTCCGAAAGGAAACACGGGCTAACAGCTGTCTTGCGATATTTCCCGCAATTAACTGAGCATTTGTTTCCGGCCGTTTAATTTCTTTAATTTTAATCTGGATCTTTTTTCCCGCTTCTTTCTGAAGGATCGATCCGATCTTTTCTATAGATGCACCCTTTGTCCCAATGATAACTCCCGGCCTTGCCGTATGGATGATCAAGGTAATCCGCTGTGGATGACGTATGATTTCCACCTCAGCTATTTCCGCATTCTTAGTTTCGGGTAACGAAGATAAAAGTCTGCGAAGCCTTAAATCCTCATGCAAAGTGGCAGCATATTCCCGCGGATCCACAAACCATTTGGATTTCCAAGTTTTATTGATCCCTAATCTTAAGCCTACTGGATTTACTTTCTGGCCCACTTTACTCCCCCGATTTATTTATTTCATCTATAACAACTCGAATATGGCTCATCCTTTTATACAGGATATCTGCTCTTCCTCTTCCACGGATCCACATTCGCTTTAACCGAGGACCTTCATTTACCATGAGTTCCTTTACATAGAGCATATCCTCGTCCAGCTTCTTATTCTGATACAGTGCATTCGCTGCTGCAGATTTCAGAACCTTGTAGAGCAATTTTGCCCCTTTATGGGGTATATGCTCTAAAAGGGCGATTGCCTCTGAATAAGGCTTCCTTCTGATATTATCTGCAACCCTCCTTACTTTTGAAGGCGCAATCAGAAGGTACTTAGCTTCTGCCCGATAACCACTTGTCTGAGCCATTCTGAATACCCTTATTTCTTTTCTGCTTTTTTATCTGACCCTGCGTGCCCTCGGAATATCCGGGTTGGAGCAAATTCCCCCATCTTATGACCCACCAGATTTTCCGTGATGTACACAGGAACAAAACTTTTCCCATTGTACACAGATATCGTAAGCCCTACCATTTCTGGAATAATCGTTGAACAGCGGGAGTAGGTTTTTATCATTCTCCTCTCTCCCCCTTTATTCATAGCGAGTACCTTTTGATACAGGCTTTTTTCAATAAATGGACCCTTTTTAATAGACCTGGACACTGTATGCTCCTATTTCCTTCGTTTTACGATAAAAGCATTCGAGTACTTCTTTTTCTTCCGTGTTTTATATCCTTTAGCAGGTATTCCCGTGGGAGAAACAGGGTGACGCCCTCCACGAGTTCTTCCTCCTAAGGGATGATCCACCGGATTCATTACTTCACCTCTTACCTTGGGCCTTCTTCCCAGCCATCTTGCTCTACCCGCCTTACCGAGCATCACATTCATGGCATCCTCGTTCCCCACAGCTCCTACCGTTGCATAACAGTTTTTATGAACCAACCGCATTTCCCCGGATGGGAGCTTTAAGGTGACATACTCCCCCTCTTTTGCAGCAACAATAGCGTAGGTGCCTGCGCTACGAGCGAGCTGACCGCCCTTCCCTATTTTTAATTCCACGTTATGTATGGTAGTTCCAAGAGGTATTTCTTCCAGGGGCAATGTATTCCCCAGCGACGGGGCAATGCCTTTCCCACTCAGAATCGTAGCCCCTTTTTCCAGCCCTTTCGGAGCAAGGATATATCTTCTCTCTCCATCTGCGTATACAACTAAAGCAATAGCTGCATTTCGATTTGGATCATACTCGAAAGCACGCACACTACCGGGTATTCCGAATTTATCCCTGCGGAAATCAATAAGACGGTATTTTCTTTTATTCCCGCCGCCCTTTCGTCTAACACTGATCCGACCCCCAGCCCCTCGCCCTGCCCTAGACTTCAAACCTTTCGTTAAAGACTTTTCAGGTTTTTTATCATCCACCCCTTCATACTTCAGGGTAGCTGTATATCTCAAACTGGGTGTAATTGGATTGAATGTCTTAATTGCCACTTGGTCCCCCTATCCTGCTGTTCAAGCACCTTCAAAAATGGTTATTTTTTCACCCTTTTGAAGGGTTACAATGGCCTTCTTCCATGTGGCTGTATATCCAGCCTGAGTTCTGCTCCGTTTAGGCTTTCCTTTTACCAGAATAATATTACAACTCGTAGGATGCACAGAAAAAAGCTCTCGAATAGCCTGCATAATCTGATACTTATTCGCTCGTTTGTCTACCACAAATACGTACTTACCCGTTTCCCGCATCTGATTCGTTTTTTCGGTAAGCACGGGTTCAAGAATAATTTGATCACTTTTCATACATTCCTTCCTACAACCTCATCCTTCACCATAAAAGCTGTTCAGATTCTGTGCAGCTGTTTCAAGGATCAAGATATTCTTTCCGTAAAATAGATCATTTGCATTCAGCCGATTATACGATAGCAACGTAAGCCACGGCAGATTTGATCCTGCACGGCGAAGCATCCCATCATCATCTTTAAGTATCAGTACAGAACGTTCTTCCGGAACCAGGTTCTTTAAGATAGAAATTAAATCCTTTGTTTTTCCGGAATCTATGGTAAAATCTTCAATAATCTTTATTTTTTGTTCTTTTACTTTCAAACTTAACAGTGAACGGTATGCTGCCTGCTTCACCTTCTTCGGAAGGATATACCCATAGTCTCTGGGTTTGGGGCCGAATACAATACCTCCGCCTACCCATAAAGGGGATCTTCTCCTACCTGCTCGTGCTCGTCCCGTACCCTTTTGTTTCCAGGGTTTCCGGCTGCTTCCCTTTACCTCAGCCCGGGTTTTTGTCGAGGCTGTTCCCACCCGTGCATTTGCCTGTTCATTTACGACAGCGTAATAGATGACGGCATCGTTTACCTCTGTGTTGAATACCGAGTCAGAAAGTTCAATGGTACGCAACTCTTGTCCTGTAATTGAATATACTTTCTGTTCCATCTCAGTCCCCTAAAGCTCTCTCTTCTTTGCCGCCGTAACGACTACCATCCCGTTTACGGTACCAGGCACAGCTCCTTTTACCAGGAGAATTTGTTTTTCCGGATCAACTTTCACAATTCTAAGATTCTGAACAGTGCGCTGTGCACCACCCATTCTCCCTGCCATTTTCACACCGCGAAACGTATGTGCTGGCTGGGTATTTTGTCCGGTAGATCCATGGGCACGGTGAAACTTAGATCCATGCGTATCCCTTCCTCCATGAAAACCCCAGCGCTTCACAACTCCCTGGTACCCTTTTCCTTTGGTTGTACCCCTGATATCTACGTACCAGAGTCCTTCCAATGTTTCGACCCCCAGGCGAGCGCCAACTTCTCCTTCCAGATCAAAATCACGGATTTCAATGAGGTGCCGAACCGGTTTCACGGTTTCTGGGAATTGCCCCTTGTATGGCTTTGTAAGACGGTTTTCTTTTACTTCACCAGAACCAAGCACAACAGCAGAATATCCATTTTTTTCTGCCGTACGTTTTGCCACAATCCAGTTGGGTTCTATCTGAATTACTGTCACAGGGATCAGAATTCCTTTCTCGTCGAAAACCTGCGTCATCCCAACTTTCTTTCCAATAATACCAACCATTGTCATCCCCTACTACTGCTTTATTTCTACATCCACACCTGCAGGGAGCTCCAACTTCATCAACGCATCCATCACGGCCGAGGTTGGTGAAAGAATATCGATTAGCCGTTTATGGGTTCGCATTTCGAACTGTTCCCTCGATTTCTTGTTCACATGGGGAGAACGAAGCACCGTGTATTTATTGATTCGAGTCGGTAACGGTATAGGCCCCGAGACGGTAGCCCCTGCCTTCTGAACTGTTTGGACAATTGCTTTAGCACTCTGATCGATCAGCTCAACATCGAAGCTACGGAGCCGAACTCGAATTCTGTCCTTGACCATCATTCCTCCAAAAAACAAGCCCTACCATCTTTTAAGAGGCAAGGCTTTATTTCTCTTGCTGCTACTCGATGATATCAATTACCTGGCCACTGGCTACAGTTCTTCCACCTTCCCGAATAGCAAACCGGAGCCCTTTATCCATGGCTATAGGGTAAATTAGCTCCACAGTTATTTCTGTATTATCACCAGGCATAACCATTTGTTTGTCGGGGCTCAACTCTACGGTACCGGTAACATCCGTGGTACGGAAATAGAACTGAGGCCGATACCCGCTAAAGAATGGAGAATGCCTTCCCCCTTCTTCTTTGGATAGCACGTAAATCGTACCCTTAAACTTCTTGTACGGCTTGATAGATCCGGGCTTAGCCAAAACCTGTCCCCGTTCAACTTCTTTTTTGTCAATACCGCGAAGTAAACATCCGATGTTGTCTCCAGCCTGCCCTTCATCCAATAATTTGTTGAACATTTCAATACCGGTAACAACGGTCTTCTTGGTTTCCCTGATTCCCACGATTTCCACTTCGTCGTTCAGCTTCACAATCCCACGATCCACACGGCCGGTAACGACTGTACCGCGTCCCTGGATAGAGAAAACATCTTCAATAGGCATAAGGAATGGCTTCTCGACATCCCGTTGCGGGAGAGGAAAGTAGCTATCCATCGCATCTAATAGTTCCTTGATGCATTTTGTCTTTTCGGGATCATCCGGATGTTCCATGGCCGGGAAAGCGGCACCCCGGATTACGGGAATTTCATCTCCCGGGAAATTGTAAAACTTTAGAAGATCCCGCATTTCCTCTTCTACCAGGTCGATCAGATCCGGATCATCCACCATATCGATCTTATTGATGAATACGATCAAGGCTGGTACTCCTACCTGCCGTGCAAGAAGAATATGCTCTTTCGTTTGCGCCATGGGGCCGTCTGTAGCCGATACTACGATGATGGCACCATCCATCTGCGCGGCTCCCGTTATCATGTTTTTGATATAGTCAGCATGCCCGGGGCAGTCCACGTGAGCATAGTGCCGTTTATCGGTCTGATATTCGATATGGCGGGTATTGATGGTGATTCCACGCGCTTCTTCTTCCGGTGCGTTATCAATATCATCATATTTCATTACCTTCCCACCGTAATTCCTGGCGCAATACATTGAGATTGCTGCTGTTAAAGTGGTTTTCCCATGGTCAATATGACCAATGGTACCAACGTTAATGTGTGGTTTCGCCCTTTCAAACTTTTCTTTGGCCATCTCTGCCTCCTTCCTCTATTTTCACTGAAAATAGTTTTCTTGTGTATATTTCGTACGGCGAATCCCCACAGGATCCTTCCGTACCTTCCTTTCCGATTAATCCTGCGCAGTGCATGAAGATGGAATACCAGGTGAGTCTAAAAAATGACGCCTATCCTTTCTTCACAACCTCGTTCCTGGAATAACCGATACCAACTCTGTATACGGTTTCACAGAAACCCACTGCCTTACCGTTCAAAACGGCTCGAAGGACAATCAGCGAGCAGATTATACATAATTCTTTCAGGAAGGTCAAGCAGACCTTCTTTTCTATTTTTGTATAATCCCCAAAACTACCATCGATAATGAGCAAAAGCTTTATTTGCTTCAGCCATTTTATGCGTATCTTCTTTCTTTTTAATAGCTGTACCGGTATTGTTGTACGCATCCAGTAACTCAGCCGCTAATTTTTCATTAAAGTTTTTTCCAGAACGGTCTCGCGCTCCTGAAATAATCCACCGCATCGCTAAAGCTTCCCGTCTGGATTCGCGGATTTCAACCGGTACCTGATAGGTAGCCCCTCCAACCCGCCGAGACTTAACCTCGACCAGAGGCTTTACATTGTCTACCGCTTTTAAAAACACTTCCAACTCACTTTTATCCGTTTTGTCCTTTAAAGACTCTATAGCTTTATATAAAAGTCGTGTAGCGATAGATTTCTTCCCTTTTAACATCATGCGGCTGATAAATTTAGCTACCACCACATTATTATACCGGGAATCGGGAATTGTAATTCTTTTCGATGCAACTTTCCGTCGTGCCATAACTTCTTTTTCTCCTACGCCTTCGGCCGTTTTGCGCCGTACTTAGACCGGCCCCGCTTGCGATCTTCCACGCCCAGGGCATCCTTCGTACCCCGGATGATATGGTACCGTACTCCCGGAAGATCCTTTACCCGGCCCCCACGAATAAGCACAACCGAATGCTCCTGCAGGTTATGGCCGATTCCCGGAATGTAGGCGGTAACTTCAATACCGTTTACTAACCGTACTCGGGCTACTTTGCGTAAAGCAGAGTTCGGCTTCTTTGGGGTAATGGTCATTACCCGGGTACACACTCCCCGTTTCTGGGGACAACTCTGAAGGGCAGGTGCCTTAGTTTTAGAATGAGATCTCTGCCGCCCCTTCCGTATCAGTTGATTGATCGTTGGCATACTTAACCGTTTCTCCTCATGTAGTTTAAAACCTGCAAGTGAAACAGGACTTTATCCAATGTTTCATAAAATGTCAATACAATCCGCTTAATCATCCATATCGATAAACTCATCTTCTTCAGTTTCTTCCTGAACGTTCTGCACTACTTCCTGCCGTATCGTCTCCGCCTCTTCCTTTTCCTTTTTCTTTGCTTCGAGGATCTTCTGGATCTTTGTATCGAGATCTTCAGCATTCTCGTCGTAGAGTTTAAGGGCCCGATACCGTTTCATCCCGGTTCCGGCAGGAATCGGATGGCCGATTATTACGTTCTCTTTCAACCCGCGCAGGTAGTCAACCGATCCGGCAATAGCGGCATTGGTGAGTACTCGTGTGGTTTCCTGGAAGGAGGCCGCAGAAAAGAACGAATCAATGTTTAGGGATGCCCGGGTAATACCCAGGAGCAAAGGTCGGGCAATAGCCGGCTGCCCCCCTTCCCGTATGACCTTTGTGTTTTCTTCATGGAATTTGTACTTGTCTACCTGTTGACCGAAAATAAAGTTTGTATCCCCTACAGAGACAATCTCAACTTTCCGCATCATCTGCCGGATAATAACACCAATATGTTTATCGTTAATTCCGACACCCTGGAGACGGTACACTTCCTGGATTTCGTTCATCATAAACTGTTGAAGGGCATTTTCCCCCAACACAAACAACACATCATGCGGATCAATGTTACCGTCACAGAGTTGCTCTCCAGCTTCGACCGTATCCCCTTCCCGTACAAGAAGGTGTCGACCCATCGGCACTAAATGCTTATACTCCTTTCCATACGGATCCTCAACAGCAATTACCCTCTTGCCTTTTACGATGTTCTTAAACCGCACAATGCCAGATACCTGGGCAAGCACGGCAACATTCTTTGGCTTTCTTGCTTCAAACAACTCACCTACTCTGGGCAACCCTCCCGTTATATCCCGGGTTTTTACGCTTTCCTTTAAAAGTTTCGCCAGCGTTTTCCCTGCTTTAATTGTATCACCGTCATTTACGTTCAGATAGGCTGATCCGGGAATAAAATAGACAGCCTTTTCCTCACCGTTATTATCTAAAATACGGATCCGGGGCTGTAGAGATTCAGTGGTATAATCTGTAATTTTCTTTTCGATGTTTCCCGTATCTTCGTTAATTTCCTCTTTCAGAGTGGTCCCCAGAACAATATCGACAAATTCTACCTTGCCGTCATATTCGGAAATAATCGGTTCACTGAAGGGATCGAACGATGCCAGAGTATACCCTGCTGGAAGCACATCCCCCGGTTTTACCATGAGAGTTGCTCCATTTCGTACTTCTACCTTTTGATCCTGAGCAATCAAGTACAACACAGATCCACCGTTTCCCATCAGGACATAGGCATTATGGTTTGAAAGGATTTCTTGATCTCCATGCTTCAGTAAGGGTTGTCCCTTTAGAACTTTTTCTCCATCCTGTAACAGCAACGTATCTTCAGGTTTTAGTTCATACGAGTCCAGAATCCGATTTACAATTACATGCCCTTTACGGGTAAAGAGCATTTCCCCGGTCTGGAGTTTTACCACATTCCCCCGAATTTCTTTTACGACCACAGGAAACTTGAGATAAATCTTATTCTCTTCGGATGCCTTAGTAGCAGCCCCTCCTATATGGAAGGTCCTCATGGTGAGCTGTGTACCGGGCTGTCCGATCGATTGAGCTGCAATGATCCCCACTGCCTCTCCTATCTCTACCGTCCGGTTGGTAGCAAGGTTTCTTCCGTAACATTTCTGGCATACTCCATACCGGGACTCACAGGTAAGAACTGTCCGTACGCGAACCGTTTCGATTCCCGCCGCTTCAATTTCTTCCGCTATCTCATCGGTGATCAGTTCATTCACATCAACAATAATCTCCCCGGTAATGGGGTGTTTCACCCGCTCCAGGGTAAACCGGCCTTCGATTCGGTCCGAGAGGGGCTCTACGATTTCCTCTCCATCTTTTAAGGCCCGCATTTCTAATCCGTTGATTGTCCCACAATCTTCTTCATTCACCACTACATCCTGGGCGATATCTACAAGCCGCCGGGTCAAATACCCGGCATCGGCTGTCTTCAGTGCCGTATCGGCAAGCCCTTTCCGCGCCCCATTGGTTGAAATAAAGAACTCAATTACAGAAAGTCCTTCCTTAAAGTTGGAAAGGATCGGAAGTTCTATGATCTCCCCGGAAGGTTTTGCCATCAATCCCCGCATCCCGGCCAACTGCCGAATCTGGCTACGGGACCCTCGAGCTCCTGAGTTTGCCATCATGTAAACGGGATTGAAGCCCTGCCGGTCGTTCTGCAGGATATTCATCAGCTCATTGGTAAGCTCTTCGTTAGTTTTCGACCAAACTTCTATAACCCGGTTGTATCGCTCTTCCTGGGTAATGTGCCCATGGAGGTATTGTTCCTGGATTTCCCGAACTTCCGCATTGGCTTTTTCTATCATCTCCCGTTTGGATTCGGGTATCAAAATATCCTCTACTCCAATCGTGGCACCAAAGACCGTTGCGTGCTTAAAGCCCAGCTCTTTAAACGAATCCAGCAGTTGAACGGTGGTATAGGGCCCCTTCTCCGCATACACTCTGGCTATCAGGGTTTTCAGTTCCTTATCGCCCAGTGCATGGTTGATATATTCGATCTGTACCGGGAGCCCTTCGTTAAAAATCACCCTTCCCGGGGTAGTTTCAATTACCTGACCATTGATGGGGACTTTAATAAGGGCCCAATAATCCACGGAACCCGCATCCAGCGCCATCATAACTTCTTCAATCGAACTATACCGCTTCCCTTCCCCTTTCGCTCCCTTTTTTTCCCGGGTTAGGTAATGGATTCCCAGAATCATGTCCTGAGAAGGAAATACGATGGGTTTTCCACTGGCAGGATTGAGGAGGTTTTTTGCAGAAAGCATTAGGGTCCAGCATTCGATTTGAGCCGCCTGGGTCAAGGGAACATGAACTGCCATCTGGTCTCCGTCGAAATCTGCATTGTAAGCATGACATACAAGGGGATGGAGTTTGATAGCCTTTCCATCCACCAGAACCGGTTCAAAAGCTTGAATTCCCAAACGATGGAGGGTTGGGGCCCGGTTTAGCAGTACCG
>JAGODW010000386.1 GCA_017998025.1 Spirochaetales bacterium | reverse complement strand
TGGCTCGTTTGATTCATTGTATTCCCCGATTTTTTCTATCGTTGTTTAAATCACCGGTAAAATCGTTTTCCGCCTTCCATCCCCGTTACGCCGTAACTTCAAGGAATTTCAAGAACTTCTTTTTTCTGGATGCATTTCGCGGGAAACAGTATGAGATTATTCATTGTCAGTACGGCTGGAATGGATTAATCGGGGCTTTCCTGAAAGATCAAGGGATTGCAAAACATGTAGTTGTAACATTTCATGGATCCGATATCAATGTGTATCCGTCCCGCTATGGGAAAGATGTTTTTTCCCATATGTTCAAGGTTGTAGATACGGTTACCGTGGGATCAAACTTTATAAAAAGAAAAGTTATCGCGTACGGTTGTCCTGAGTCTAAGGTCCATGTGATTCCCATGGGTGTTTATCCCGGTGAATATGAAACGGAAGATAGGGAAAGGAAAAACCCCTTACTTCTATCGGTTGGTCGATTATTGAAGGTAAAAGGGCATTCGTATGGACTGGAAGCATTTAAAATTGTAAAACAAGTAGTACCCGATGCAGAGTACGCAATAATTGGAGAGGGACCTGAACGTCGGCCTCTTACAGCGCAGGCGGAAAAATTGGGATTAAGAGATTCATTCAGCCTGTTGGGAGAATTGACAGATCGAGAAGTAGCAGAATGGTACAGGAAAACTTCTGTTTTTGTGTTCCCCAGTATCATCGCTGATGATGGGGCGGAGGAGGGGCAGGGGCTTGTACTCCTGGAAGCGCAGGCGAATAGAATTCCTGTTGTGGCCAGCCGGGTGGGCGGAATACCCGAGGGCATGGTGGATGGTGTTACCGGGTATCTGGTTTCTCAGAAAGAACCGGATGAGTTAGCCGATAAAATTATCACCCTGCTTTCTAATCCATCTCTCCGGGAAACGATGGGTAAAGCTGGAAAAGATTTCGTTTTAAAGAATTATGATATGAAAAATCTTGCAGAACGATGGATAGCGCTCTATAAAGAACTGTATTAAGAGCGGGACACGTTATTTTTACCCAATCCCTCATACATCCGTATCACCTTCTCTGCCGCTTTATCCCAATCAAACAATTCTAAACGCTTAAAACCTGCTTCCACAAGGCGGTTCCGTACTTCGGGCCGGGTTACCACCTGGACAAGGGCTGTTGCCAGCTCTTCCGGGTCTTCAGGATCTTGCACGATCCAGGCAGCATCCCCCACTACTTCGGGGATGGCGAATACGCCAGAGGTAATTACAGGACATCCACAGGCCATTGCTTCGATATTGGGCATACCAAAACCTTCTGCGAGAGAGGGAAAAACGAATACAGAAGCTGCATTGTAGAAGGCCACCGATTCTTCCTCCTTCAGGAAGCCGGTACGGATCACCCGATCAGCGATTCCAGCCTGGTCCAGGAACGTATCTACTTCCTTAGAATCCCACCGGGTTCCTCCGATTACCAGCTTAAATCCCCTGGCTACGCCTTCTAATTCACTTCGGCTGGTTTCGAGAAGGGAAAGGAACCGCCGGAATCCTTCCAGGATTGTCCAGGGATTTTTCCGTTCGGAAAAGCGGCTTAAATGAAAAATAAACGGGTCACCTACTCTAAGGCCGTACCGGGATAGAAGGGAATCGAGGGAAGTGGCTTTGGGTAGAGTAAAGTCTGGATCAGACTGCTCGGCCGAGGGCAAATTTTTCCTTCGGCGATAGAGAGGGCTAACGCCGTTGTAGCAGACCGTAATCCGCTCCCCCGGTATCCGGTACCGACCCATAAAAAATCCCCGGCTCGTGTACGACACGGTGATGATATGATCCATTTGCCGGGCATAGATCGGCACGAGGAATCGTTCATGGAGCATCTCGATCGTACCGTAAAACCGGGGTACAATTAGCTGTTCTGCACCATGAATCGTAGCTACTTTCTTTGCTTTTAGCCCCCAGATCGGGGAATAGGCTGTGAGGGGCGTGTAGTGCAGAATATCGAAGTGCCACTTTCGAAGGACAAGAGTTGCAGCAACGGGATTTCGGGGTATGATCAGCTCTTCGACCCGTTTATAGATAGGATTTGTGCTCGGTGCATAGTGGATAAACACGAAATGGAACCGCTGCTGCTCCTCATTCCTGTCCAGAATCCGGTTCATGATCTCGTTCAGATGGTGGCCGCTTCCGCTGGTCCAATTGTCCAGTTGTTTGGTAAATACTCCGATAACCGGCAGGGGATCGGATCGTCTTTCCTCTGTGGACATGCGCTGTATGGTATACTGATGGGGTAGGAAACTCAATGGGAGGTTAGGGAATGAAAATAAAAGATATAGGAAGGGAAGTTCTGTGGGAGAACTGAATGAAAAAACAGATCGCCGGTTTACCTATGGCGACTATCTTACCTGGCCGGAAGAGGAGCGGTGGGAACTAATCAACGGTGAGGCGTATGCCATGAGCCCTGCGCCAGGTAGACGACATCAGGATATCCTGGGGAAGTTATTCTACACACTGTATAGTTTTTTTGAAGGTAACCCGTGTAAGGTATTCCTTTCGCCTTTCGACGTTCGTCTTCCGGACTATCCGGACCAGGCAGACGAAGAAATTGAAACGGTGGTTCAGCCGGACCTCCTGGTAG
>JAGODW010000385.1 GCA_017998025.1 Spirochaetales bacterium | reverse complement strand
GTCTTTTCCTGTGCGCCATCAGAGGCTCCTCCTCTGTCCGAATAGAGAGGATTCCGTCCGCTAACCACTGATACAGCCATCTCTATGTCCCCAAGGGTGGATACACCGGTAGAAAGGATCGTTGAATTCCCGTAGGAGGCTACCTCCTCCAGGAGGGGATAATGATTCAATTCCGGAGAAGCAATTTTAAATACCCGGGTACCGATTTCCCGAAGGATCCGGGCACTCCGAATCCCAAATGGAGAACAGACAAACGTAAGGCCATGGGATTCTGTTTCTTCCTTTAACGTTGCATAGAATTCGATAGGCTGTTCCAGGGCTTTGAATCGATCGTACAGCGGAATTCTTCCTCCGGGAAGCTCTACAACACCGCTCTTCGGATGAAGAATTTCGTCTGCAAAAACCAGCTGAAACTTTGCAGCATCCGCTCCGGCCTCTGAAGCAGCGGCTATCAGTTCTCGGGCTTTGATTAGGTCTCCCCCATGGGAAGTGCCGATTTCCGCAATCAGGATAGGTCTTTGCATAAAGCCTCCTTCACCAGCAGGGCCTCCGTTAGTGTCACGAACCTTGTTGATTTTTCCTGCTTGCCTGTGCTGTAGTTTCCTTGTTTCGGTCTGCCCGGGCCCTGATGAGGTCAAATCCTGTGTACGGAACCAGCCGTCCCGGAATACGGACAGATCCGTCAGCCTGCTGAAAATTTTCCAGGATAGCAATGATCCCCCGGGATACGGCTATTGCGGTACCATTCAGCATGTGAACGTACCGGTTTTTCCCCTCCTCCCGATACCGGATCCCCAGCCGCCGGGCCTGGTAGTCGGTACAGTTTGAGGTACTGGTTACTTCTCCCCAGTCCCCTTCCTCTCCCCGGCCGGGCATCCAGGCTTCTATATCGAACTTCCGGTATGCGGGAGCCCCTAAATCCCCTGTACAGGTATCTACCACCCGATAGGGGATTTCCAGTCCAGAGAATATTTCCTCTTCGATCGATAAAAGTCGGCTGTGCCAGGAATCCGATTCTTCTGGTTTACAGTAGACGAACATCTCTACCTTGGTGAACTGATGCACTCTGTAGAGCCCCTTAGAAAACTGGCCGGCCGCTCCTGCTTCCCGGCGAAAACAGTGAGAAAGCCCTGCCATCTGAACGGGCAAATCTTCCCCATTTAAAATCTGATCTGCATAGTACCCCCCAAGGGTTATTTCCGCAGTTCCCACAAGACACGTTCCGGTTCCTTCAAGGGTGTAAATGTTACTCTCCGGTCCCCGGGGATTGAAACCGATCCCTTCCACAATCTCTTCTCTGGCAATATCCGGTGTGATAAACGGGTGAAACCCGTGCTTCTGCAGGATATCAAAGGCGTACCGGACCAGAGCCAATTCCAGAAATACTGCCTCATTTTTCAGGTAATAAAATTTGGTTCCCGCTACCCGGGTTGCCGTATCAAAATCGATTAAATCCAGCTTCTCTCCCAGCTCCACATGATCCAGCGGCCTAAAATTGAATCGGGGTAACTCTCCTACCCGCTTGATCTCCCGATTATCCATATCCTCTTTGCCTACCGGTGCATCCGGATGGGCCATGTTGGGAATCTTCGCTGCTTCCCGATACAGCTCCTTCTCTTTCTCCTCCAGCAGGGCTTCCACTTCGGCTATTCTTGCTTTTAACTCCTTCCCTTCTTCGATCAGGGCAGCCCGTTCCTCCGGCTCCCGTTTTCCCTTCATTTTCTGGGCATTCTCATTCCTCCGGGATCGTAAGGCATCTATCTGAGCGATTAAGGCATTTCTTTCCTCGTAGAGACGGGCCACATACTCTGCATCTGCTGTCATATTCCGGTTTCGGATGTTTTCTTTTACGGCCTCCAGGTTGTCCTTTAAAAATTTCAGATCGATCATGCTACGCTCCTTCCAATTCCTCAGCTCTCTCTCCTGCCGCTTCTACCGCCCGTATAATCGCAGCCGTAACCGCTTCTTCTTCCAGAACCTGTAATCCCGCTATGGTGGTGCCTGCCGGCGATGCGACCCGTGTGATCCAGGTTGAAGGAGCCTCCTGGGACTTTTTCAGTAACTCCACCGCTCCTTCCACTACCTGGAGGGACGTCTCCAGGGCAGCCGGATAGGAGAACCCTGTTTTTACCCCGCCGAGGGCCATTGCATGGATGAACTGGAAAACAAACGCGATGCCGGAACCGGATAGACCTGTGATCATGGGCATGAGCCGTTCGGGGATCAAGATAGGATGTCCGATGGCTTCCGCAATCTTTAAGCATTGTTCCCTGAACTCTCCTCCAGGCCCGACCGGTTCACTCTTTTCAATTGCTTCCGGGAAGGAAATCCCTACAGCCGCCTTACGGTACATAGCAGCCAGGTTTGGCATGAACCGGGCTAAAAAAGGGGTTTGCAGGAATTCCTTAAAAAAACCTAAGGGCTTCCCTGCTATAATAGAAATAAACTGTTTATCCTGAGCATAGGGGCCGATTTCCTTTGTGAGACTCTCCGCATCCTGGGGTTTTACCGCCAATATCACCAGGTCGGCAAAATCAAAGAACCTCCCCCAATCCCCTGTATAATCCTTGGCCTGGTATCGATCCTTTGCCAAGGAACTCCGCAAGGGG
>JAGODW010000384.1 GCA_017998025.1 Spirochaetales bacterium | reverse complement strand
AAAAGGCTGTCTAGAAAGTTACATTCTGACAGCCTTTATATAGAGATTTTTATTTTATTAATTGAATCTTCTCAATGTACTCTTTCCATTGCGGAAAATCCTGATATACTTTTGCAAGCACAGCAGATCGAAATTCCTCTACTTTTAATCCGTTCGACTCGTCAATAAACTTCATCCCTTTCTCTTCAAGTTTTGCCCGGATATCTTTATCAGCCTCGGCCGTCCATTTTAGGGATTCCATAGCTTTATCCTGTAAAACTTGCTCAAAAATAGCTCTATCCGCTTCGGGTATCCGCTGCCAGGATTTTTCATTTATAAATGTGCAGAGTACCGAATGCATATGGTTCGTCATCATGATATGAGTCTGTACTTCATAAAATTTCTGTGCATAAATATTCTGCAGCGGATTTTCCTGTCCTGCTACTACTCCTGTCATTAAAGCTGTATGAAGTTCAGCAATTTCTACGGGAGTAGGGATAGCACCCATCCCTTGAATCATCGTCATCCAGAGTTGTAAGGGAACACCTCGAATTTTCTTCCCCTTTAGATCTGCTGGAGAATAAACAGGAAAATTCGCCGAGAGTTGCCTTGCACCACGGTAGAGGCTGCCAATTACCCTTATTCCTGCTGCGGCTATTAATTTTTCATTTATTTCTTGAAGTATAGGAGAAGTTTTCGGATTTGTTGCTTTTATGGCATGTTCCGCATCTCTATAGATGTAGGGTGCATTAAAAACTGAAATATCAGTAAGAAATTTCCCTAGAGATGCAAAGTCATGATGACCCATGTCTATCGAACCTGCTTTTACCCCATCCACCATTTCACTTACTCCTCCGAGCTGAGAATTGGGGAAAACTTGGATAACAAGCCGCCCGTTTGTTCTCTGCTTAACCGCTTCTGCAAGTTCATCCGCATATCGGGTTTGAATTTCTGTAGCTACTCCAACATGGGCATACTTCAAGGAAATAGGCTTTGCTTCTTTAGGAGCCTCCTTAGCTCCACCTGCAAAAACCATTGCAGGGACAAGTAGAGCGATGAACATGATTGTGATTTGTTTACCTTTCATACAATCCTCCTCTAATAAAATAATAAAACTCCAAGTAAACGTTTTCTTGAAAGAAGTATAAGACTGTAATAATAAATCTGTCAACAGAAAAATGTCAAAAAAGAGGAATCCGAATTGAAATAAAATAGCCAATAATTCCATTTTTTAGTATTCTATAGTAGTCTATAGTATCTTATTGTAAAGATAACGTTTACAACGGTAGACGATGGATTCGATCAAGGTTAAAAAGAATGGATTCTAATAACTCGAATAGCAACAAAAGGGCAACAATAAAAGAAGTCGCCCGCACGGCTGGAGTATCGATAGCAACAGTTTCAAGGGTTCTCAATAAAAATTACTACGTTAGTCCAGCTATCGAACAAAAAGTGCAGGATGCAATTTTAACCACCGGCTATGTTCCGGATTCTATTGCCCGCACAATGAAAAAGAATACAACTTATCTTGTAGGTTTCATTGTATCCGACATTTCAAACCCTCATCTGATGTCCATAGCCCGTGCAATAGAAGACATCATTCGAGAGCATAATTATAATCTTCTTGTGTGCAGCACTGAAAATGATCCCAAGCTTGAGAAGAAATATATAGAAACTTTTATTTCAAGGAGGATATCCGGAATCATCCTTCACTCTACCGGAACACTCGATAATTATGTCGCGCATGTAAGTCATACGATTCCGATGGTACTTGTCTACCGGCATAATGAAGACAAATCTTTTATCGGGGATACTCTCGATACAAATGGAAGAAAAGGGGCCTACGATCTCACAAAATACTTGATCAAAAAAGGACATACAAAAATTGGGATAATTAATGGGTACCTTCAGTTCAGTACAAGCCGGGACCGTCTTAAAGGTTACTCAGAGGTGCTTCAGGAAGCTGGAGTGCCGTATGAGGAGAAATATATTTATTACGGTGACTTTACAGAACAAGAAGGCTATAAAGGAGCGAAATATCTATTATCGCTTGATCCCTCCCCCACTGCCCTTATCGGAATGAATAATGCCGTCACGCTCGGAGCGTTAAAGTATTTAACGGAAGCAAAGATTCGCATACCGGAAGAAATCTCATTAGTGAACTATGGAGAAATTAACAATGCGGAACTAATGTCTGTGCAGCCGACACGAATACCTCAAAATCCCTGGAGTTTAGGGAAAAAAGCAGGGGAACTGATCATTGAACGGATAAAAAACCCTTCCCTGCCAAATCGTGAAGTAATTTTTGATGCAGAATTAATTGAAGGGAACTCTACGGCATTTTGTGAATCCTGAAAAACATCCTTTTTGATCTTGATCCTCTATACGTATCTATAGTATTATTCTTTCGTAATAAGAAAGATTCGCTTTACGAAATATTCTCCCTGTGTCCTTCAGGAGGAAATACCATGTCTACCTACGCGGCTGAGATGGATCAGCTAATTCGTAACATTAATTCAGCGATTCGAAAAAATGGCCGTATAGCTCTGCAGGAATATCAGATTACCCTGGTGCAATTCCATGCGTTGCTTGCAATTCAGGAAGGACCGCTCACGATGGGAGAACTCTGTGATGCAT
>JAGODW010000020.1 GCA_017998025.1 Spirochaetales bacterium | reverse complement strand
GCTCTGTGCCTGGGGTTGTTTTGGTTTCGGGGACTGTGAACGGGCTTGCCCCTTTGATGCGATACACGTGGGGGGGGATGGAATTCCCCATGTAGACTATGAGAAATGTACGGGATGCGGGAAATGCGTGACAGCCTGCCCCCAGAAAGTCCTCTCTCTGGTACCTCGAAACCGGACTGGTTCCATTCCTCTTTGTTCCAATCGGAATCCTATCAAAGCGATGGTTCGAAAAACCTGCTCTGTTGGGTGCTTTAAATGCGAACTGTGCGTGCGCTCCTGCCCTGAAAAGGCCATCCATATGGAGAACGGATTACCTGTGGTAGATTACACAAAATGCAAATCTCATGCTGTCTGTGTAGCAAAATGCCCTACCCATGTATTTAAACTTCTGGAAAAAGGGGTGTTTACCGAAGGAGAAGAGATGCCTTCTGGGGAAGAACCTGTCCTGAGCGAGACAGCTTCAAAAGATACTAGGTAATTCAGCGCATCTGCAATATACCAAAAAAGGGAGCGCCTGGAAGTACTTCAAGGACAGCTCCCTGTGGTACCATCACCTCGTGCTGTTCTAAGCCTTTCCGATCATCTTTTCCGGCAGCCAGGTAATGATTTCCGGGAAAATAGTCAAAAGTACCAATGCAACCATAACCAGGAGCACAAACGGAATAACCCCCTTGATGATTTCTGCCATAGAAATATTCAGTTCTTTGGGAGCCGCACCCTTCAGGACAAAAATCGACATTGCCATGGGAGGTGTCATAAAGGCCATCTGAAGGTTTACACATACCATCATCCCAGCCCAAAGAGGATTGAATCCCAGCTGCTCAAATATAGGAGAAAAGATAGGAACAATGATGAATACAATGCCGATCCATTCAATGAACATGCCCAAAAGGAATACAATGAGCATGATCACAAAAAAGGATGCCCATCTCCCGCCGGGAATGGAAAGAATCATTTTCGTAACTACTTCCCCGCAACCCGCATTCATGAAGATACCCACGAAAGCGTAGGAGAGGGCTGCTATCAGCACTACGAAAGCGCTTACTCGTAGAGTTTCAATGCAGGCTTGCTTGATCAAGGACCAGCTGAACTTTCGATAGAGAACTGCAAGAATCACCGAGGCCAAACTACCCATTGCAGCAGCTTCTGTGGGTGGAGCCCAACCAGCAAAGATCGTTCCTAATACGGCAAGAATTAGTACCGCAGGAGGGAGAAGAGACTTGATAAGCCGAACTACCTTCTTCAGAGAAAAAGGCGTCATCTCCTCTTTTGCAATGGGCGGACCTAGTTTTGGGTTCATAAAACACCTAACAGCAACATATGATATATATAAAGCTGATAGGAGAAATCCTGGTAAAAACGCACCCATAAACATCTGCCCAATAGACAGACCCGCCTGTGGACCATACACTACCAGCATGATGCTTGGAGGAATCAATATCCCCAGTGTCCCCGAGGCAACCACTACGCCGGAAGCGAGGGATTTGTCATACCCACGGGTTATCATCGGTGATAGTGCCATGAGACTAAGAATCGTTACCGAAGCAGCTATAACTCCCAGACAGGTGGCAAGGATAGTTCCAAAGATCACCGTTACGATGGCAAGACCCCCTCGAATACCACCTAAGGCATCGTAAAGATTATCGTACAATTCCTTCGTGACTCCTGAATGCTGCAGAATCACCCCCATAAAGGTAAATAGAGGAACCGCAAGATAGGGGTAGTTTAAAGAAAGATCGAAGAATCGTGAGTACAGGATATGGAATGTTGTAGTAGGTCCTAAAGCGACGGTTCCCACGAGGAATGCGACACTTCCAATAATAAAGGCAATGGGGAACCCCGTCATTACGAGAAAAAACACCCCCCCCAACATGAGGAAGGTTATGAGTTCTGGGCTTAGTTCAATCAAGCTGCTCACCTCTTATAACGAAGTATAGATCTCGCACAAATCTGGATAATCCCTGGAGAACCAGAAGGAACAAACCAATAGCGAAGATCCCCCGATAGGGGAATGCAGGAGGATACCAGAAACTTGTAAACATTACCTCATTGATTTTTATTGCTCGAATTGTCCATGTAACAGAGTAATACAACATGACCACCATCAAGGGAAAAAATAAAAACAAAGAGGAAAGAACATTGGCCAAAGCTTTCCCTCTAGGTTTCAATAAATTATACAGCAAATCTACCCGCGTATGAGCGTCATGGAGATAATCGTAGGAGGCTCCTAATAGATACAGTGCTCCACCCAGCATGCACAACATATCGTACCCCCACACAGTGGGGGCGTTGAAGAAATGACGTGCGATAGTATCGTAGGAGCCTACCAAAACGAGAAGTAGAGCGCACCATTGCCCTATTTTCCCCGACTGCTCACTTGCCAAATCAATATATCGGATTATTTTCTTTAACCAATTCATGCGCTTCTTCCTCGCTTTATCAGGTTATTTCATAGATGCATACGCTTTTCCGAAAGCTGCCATTGAATTGAAGATCTCTGCAAAAATCGGTTTTTCTTTGGCGGCTTTCTCAGAGTAAAACTTCTCTGCTGCTGCAGTCACAGCATCCTCAACTTCTTTAGACAGTTTATATACTTCACATCCCGCTTTCTTAAAATCATCCAGCGCTTTGATCGATTCCGCTACCAGGTACTCATGCTCTGCTACCGCCCATTTATCCAGGGTATTTTTCACAAGCAGTTGCAGATCTTCCGGTAGTTTGTTGAAAGCTTCTTTGTTCACATAGAATACCTGCGGATCGCTCGGGGCTCGAACCGGAGAAAGAATCACATACTTTGCCACTTCATTGAATTTCATTTTAAAGTTTGAAGCCAGGGTAGAGTATTCGAAAGCGTCAATTACTCCTCTCTGCATAGCTTCATACAATTCCCCTCCAGGGAGAATAACCACGCTCGCTCCCAGAGCCTTCATTACTTCACCTCCATCCCCCATGCACCGAACCCTTAAGCCTTTAAGATCGGAAACTTTGGTTATCTTTACCTTTGAGTGAAGAAATACTTCTTCCGGCAAGGGGCTCAGCCATCCAGGGAACGTTACTATATTGTATCCTTCCATCATCTTATTCATTAGATCCGCACCCCCCGCATAGTTGAACCAGGCCCTTAACGCTTCTCCTGCAAGGGCCCCCGGCCGTGAACTGATTAAACCTGCTGCAGGCCACTTATCCAGGCTATACATCGGACAGGTATAGGCCATTTGAAGAACATTGTCATGAACTGCGTCCAGCTCTTTATAGGCGGGTACTACGGATCCGCCTACAAACGGTTTCACTTCCAACCGCCCACCAGAAGAGATAGTAATATCTTTGCAAGCATTATCGTGGAAAATCTGAGAAGGATCGCTCGCAGGGCCATGCCCTGAAGACTTCCATACAATCTTCTCTATCTTCACCTCCTCTGCAGCTTTTTCAGCCGGTTTGCCGCCACAAGCTACCAGCACAAGAACCAAAAATAACACAAAGCCCCCTAGTAACTTTCTCTCCTGTTTCATCTAGTACCTCCTATCGTAACACCTTTAATGTTAACTCCCGATACACGGGAGTATTTGTGCTCTCGATTCCTACCCTTCAATCCATACCATTGTTCCTGTATGGTTGGGAAATGCTCCTTTAATCTGCCGAATTATGGCAGCTTCTGTTTTTTCTCCGGTACAATGAGAAAATCCCACCAGTTCAGCCACACCATTTTTTAAATAATCCAGCGATTCCTCAATGCTTTTCTCGGAAGCGTCTACCATATGGGTTCCTCCCAGAACCGCATAGATAGGTTTCTGGAACCGTTCTCGCACTGTATCAATCATATTCTTCCAACCCGGATGGGAGCATCCGAGTAGCACCACCAGGCCCCTGGGGGTATCCAGAACAAGAAGGATCTCGTCCTCAAAAAGGTCCTGTTCAAAGGATCCCTTTCGTACTAGTTTAAACCGGGTAACAGGCGTCTCATCCGGATGGATCCGCTTAAATTGGGTTACTGCATAAACTCCCGGTATAATTTCTTCCACTGATTGGTCTATTTCCCGGAAGGGAATAGAAGCATTTCGTAAGAACCGTTCGTCGAAGTCGTTCCCTACGTATTCATACGTTGTATTTTTGGCTGAATATTTCTCTTCAAAAAAACCTTTACCTACCACAAGGGGAGACCGAATACCCGCTTTAATCAGGTGCCGCACTCCTCCGGAGTGATCATAATGACCGTGACTGATGCAGACGCAATCGAGAGCCGCCAGATCTATATTCAATTTTCCTGCATTCTCTAGAAAAGCCGCCGATTGTCCCGTATCAAACAGGATCTTTTTTTCACTCTTTTCTATATAAAAAGAAAGACCATGTTCTGACCGTAGCCCTTTATGGGAACCAGGAGAGTTTTCAACTAAGGTAACTATCCGTATCGACATATTATTCTGCCTCCATCGATGCCTTAATTTCCTCTAAAGCGCGGGTTAGATGATCCACCATAGCCTGTTCTGCTAGCCGAGGCTCCCGGGCTTTAATTGCATCAAAAATCCTCTTATGTTCATCAATCGTTTTCTTGATTCTGCCCGGAATGTGAAGGCTTGAAATCCATCCTTCTGGTAAGACCTTCGTCATGGTTTTCATTAAGACAGCTAACGTTCTATTTTTAGTGGATTTTGCAATAGCTGCATGGAATTGCTCATCCAATTTGATCATCTCTTCGGCCGTAGCGGTATCGGCCTGTTGACAGAACTTCTGGCATATCTCGTCCAGTATTACAATATCCTCTGGAGTTGCCCGCAGTGCAGCATAGGACGCCGCTTTTGGATCTATAAGGAGGCGTACCTCAAAGTGCTCTAGAATATCTTTTCCATTTGTCCGTAGCCATTCACGAAAAGCATCGAATCCCTGGTAGGGATGGTTCGCAATAAAAATACCCTTTCCATGTTCCACCCCAACCCAGCCTGTAGCTTCCAATATTCGTACCGCCTCTCGAATAGAAGAACGGCTCACCTGAAGCTTCTGGACAAGCTGGTTCTCGGAGTAAAACTTGTCCCCTGCCTTAAAATTTTCCTCCAGGATAATTTTTTTAAGCACCTCGCAAACCCTCTCGGATAACCGTACCGATTTTAATGAATCAACTGGCATTCTTTTTCGCTCATTAGATCATTCATCTTGTCAGACATCTTCTTAGTTAATAAGATATTGTAAAGGGCATTTTGATATTCTGTCAAGAAAATATTGATAGGTGTAAATTCTCATGGGTTGTACTATTCCTTTCTTTCTGCCATACTGATAAAAGAAGGGAGAGTAGTATGATACAAGTAGTTGTTACAATGATTATTAAAGAAGGAAAGATGGAACCCTTTTTAACCGAATGCAAAAAACTGCGCCCCCGGGTTCTTGCGGAAAAAGGGTGTTTAGGGTACGAATACTTTCGCGAAATACCTTCTCCCCTTGGAAACCAGGAACCTGTACAAAAAAATCGTATTACCCTTCTTGAACGATGGGAATCGATGGATGCGTTGAAAACACATTCTTCTATGCCGCATATGAAAGAATTTCTCGATCGCGTAAAGGATCTACGGGAAAGTGTATCTTCCCGCGTACTAGAGCCGGCTTTTTAAGCCAGTTTCATCCCATTAGTTTTCTCTCTTCAAAATACTAAGTGTCACGAAGCCTGGTGGTAGGATGTAAAAAAAGAGACCGACCAACACCCACAAGCTTCGTGACACTATCTAAGCAAAAGCTCTTGATTTTTTCTGATATCTGATATATATAGTTATATAGAAATGTAAAGATTATGAACTATATCAGAGTTCTATATTTAAAGATATGATCCGGCCCAATTTACATCAAACCCAACCAATTCTTGATACACGCAGTTTAGGCGAGCAGGTATACCACTACCTTTGTAACTTAATTATTGAAGGAAAATTAAATTACGGAGAGACGCTAAGCATAAAAAAAATTGCAGAGGAACTGAAAGTGAGTCCTATGCCTGTTCGAGAAGCGATTAAGCGCCTGGAACTCGAAGGGGTTGTCACTATCTATCCGAGAAGCCGATGCATGATAAAAATTCCCACCCAGAAATCTATCCAGGATGCATTAGTAATGCGAGAACTGATAGAGACTCACTGCATAGAAACAATCTATAACACTATTCAAAAAAAAGATTTAGAACGTTTATATATCATCCTTGACGAAATGCGCCGGATCGTAAACCGCGGACAGGGGCCGGCAGAAATACAGGAGTACATCCGATGGGACAGGGAGTTTCATACAGAACTTTGTCGCCTGGCCAACAATGCATATCTTAGTAAATTCTATGAGGAAATCAGCCTCCATTTAAATATGAATTATATATACAATATTGCTATTCCCCCCGATCCGTTAACCACACTGGAACACCATACTCAGATTGTGGAAGCCCTTTCTAGAAATTCAATCGATGCGGTAGAGATAATGAAAATCCATCTAGATCGAAGCAAAAAAAATGTTCTGGAAGGACCTCTCTTCTCCCACTTCCTTTGAAAAGAGAAACCCGCACACCCATCAATCCTCAGGAATGACAAGGCGTTTATCTACCCCCAGAGCTAAAAAAAACTCTAAATCAATCCATCAACATCCCGCCATTTACATCCAGAATTTCTCCCGTTATGAACGAGGACCTGTCTGACGCGAGAAAAAGAGCAGCTTCTGCAACCTCTTCTGGCTTTCCCATTCTCTTGAGAGGGATTGATTTAGTCACTTCTTTTCTCTTTTCTTCTGTCCAGTCTGCGCTCATATCGGTTTCAATAGCATGAGGAGCAACCGCATTGACACGAATACCATATTCAGCAAGCTGGCGAGCCAGGGATTTTGTGAATGCATTAATAGCTCCTTTGGAAGTCCCATAGACAGGAGCAGCAGTTATATCACCCATTTTTCCTGCAATGGAGGTGATATTCACAATATTTCCCGAATGCTGGCGAATCATATAAGGGATTACTGCTTTACAGAAGTAGAAGTTTCCATTTACGTTTACATCCATAACCTGCAGCCATTGTTTCCTATTCAGATCGAGAATACTACCACGAGCTATAATGCCTGCATTATTGACAAGGATATCAATGTGCCCTTTTGCTTTAATAATCGTTTCTACTGCGTTGTTCACTGCATCCATGTCGGTAATGTCGATCGCAATGGGCATTACATCGGGGTGATCCTTTCTCAAGGATATCGCAGCATTCTCTGCACCTTCTCGATCAACAAGTACAATACTTGCTCCTTCTCGTGCGAAGGTTCGTGCAATCGCAAAACCAATTCCTTTTGCAGAACCTGTAATAATGGCAACTTTGTCCTTTAGTTCCATGATTTTTCCTCTATTAAAAAAGCAGGTTCGGTAAAAACAGTACGAGACCCGGGAAGAATACCAGCACCGCGATAGAAAGCACAGTTGCCCAGAGCCAGGGCCACATATCTTTGATATAGGCGGAGATAGGCACATTAAGCACCTGACAAACCGCACTCATGGCCAAACCTACAGGCGGTGTCATGTTTCCCATGGTGATGATTGTACAGAAGAGAATTCCAAAGTGCACCGGATCCCACCCTACTTGTACCGCTAGAGGAAGGAAAATAGGTGTAAAGAGCAGGATTACCACCGATCCATCGATAAACATGCCAAGGATGACAAGAATGAAAAGTATTATGAACATAACGATATATCGATTGGTGGAAAAACCGAGGATTGTATTGGAAATCAGATCAGGGATTCTCTCAAACGGGATTCCATACCCAAAAATGCCAGAGAGCGCAATGATAAACATGATGCCTCCAACATCCAGAACACTCTCTCCAAGTGTTTGCAACAGCTTCTTCAGGCTGAGTTCCTTGTAAGCAAATACGCCGACCAGAATCGCATAGACACAGGCGAATGAACCAACTTCTGATGGGGTAAAGATACCAATTCTCAAACCCACAAGAAGGAATATGGGGAAAAGCAAAGCCCAGATATTCTCCGCAATCGCCTGCATACATTCCCGGAAGGAAGCCCTTGTGCGTTCAGGTTTGTAACCCTTCCGGCCTGAAATGACCCATACATTGAACATATATACTGCGGTGAGAAAAATCCCCACAAAGATTCCTGCAGAAAAAAGCCTACCTATAGAAACTTCTCCTGTGACCCCATAGAGAATGATGCCAACGCCCGGAGGAATCGTTGCGGTAATTAGACCTGTCCAGGCTGTACAGTTTGCGGTAAAACCAGGTGAATATCCTTTTTGGAGCATAGTAGGGCATAGAATACGTGCTTCCATCGCAGCATCTGCAATTGCTGAGCCCGATACACCTCCCATGAGTGTGGAGACCAGAACATTGACCTGGGCAAGACCTCCTCGCATATGTCCTGTTAGAACCGAAGAGAGTTTAATGATTCTACTGGTGATTCCAGAAGCATTCATGAGATTGCCCGCAAGGATAAATAGGGGCACAGCAAGCAATGTAAAATTCTGGGTTTGCGATATGGGTAGCTGAACAATAATCGTCATGGGGAGCTCTGGGTGCTGAAGAAAAAATGCAAAACCTGCGATACCGATTGCATAGGCGATGGGCATTCCAATCGCAAGAAAAACAATCAATAAAATTGCAACAATTAACATATCAGTATTCTTCCCTTTTATAAAGATTTCGGATCTTAAGAATAATCGTGATCATCTGCAGGAGACTTCCAACAGGAATGCTCACAATTACCCATGAATAGCTGAAACCCGGGATACCTTGAAATGCCCTTCTGCTGGAGAAAATAGTCAGTTTAATTCCATTATAGAATAGAAAAATCAAAAAAATAAAAATGATAGTATATACGACAACTTCAAGAGTCTTACGAATATTTTGGGGCAAGCGGCTCACAAGCAAATCGATGTTTATTAGTTTATTAACTCTTATGGCAGCATCTGCACTAAGAAAAACGCCCCAGGCAAAGAGAAAAAGAGACATGTCTTGCGACCAGTTCAGTGGATGTTTAAATGTTCTTGCAATAGCACTAGTAAATATAATTAATAGTGAAAGACTGAAGCATGTCGCTGAAATCACAACCTCAGCTTTTCCTAAAAATTGATAAATTTTTTTCATGTAGACCACTCCTCTCGTGCAGCTGATAATAAAACGGGAATGACAGTTATACCGCCGAATCTGTTCATAAAGACTTAAATCTTTCTACTGATACTTTATCTGAATGTTCATACGAAAGGGTTGCCAAAGAGAGCTTTTTGCGCTATCTGCATGCTCTCCTTTGGCAACCTCTAATAGAAATGCCGGCAGCTACTTCGTCTTCCCCAACTCTTTATAAACCTTATCCCTGGCCGTCACGAGATTCAGTTTCTCATAGGCTTTCTCTCCAGCCTTTTTAAAGGCAGCCATATCAATCTGGGACTTGTCAATGATGGTCATGCCTTTCTTTTGCATTTCCTCCCGGCTCTGCTTATCCAGGACTTCCATATATTTTCTGGATACCTCTAAACCGGCTTTGTCACACTCTTCTTGCAAAATCTTCTGGTATTCCGCTGGTAGGGAGTTGAACCACTTGCTGCTGATTACCTCAAAGTTGATCAGGAGAATGTGTCGGGTTTCACTGATATACTTCGCTACTTCATAGAATTTTCCATTAAATGCCGCTGTAAAGGAAAGTTCCATTCCATCGATGACCTTCGTCTGCATTCCGGGATACATTTCTCCATAAGCTAATGCCGTAGGTACTGCACCAATAGCCCGAATCGATTCCTGCCATATGGGAGCCGGTGGTGTGCGGATCCTTAAGCCATTCAAATCCTCTGGTTTGTAAACCGGTTTGTTGGCAATTATCTGACGGAAACCCTGAATCCAGAGAAAGGAAAGAACCTTGAATCCTTGAGTTTTCTCCAGCTCTGCATTCCAGGCTTTCACCGTATCCAGTTGGTTCAGTTTCTGCACTTCTTCTACGCTTTCAACAAAATAGGGTGCATTCATAACCGCAATATCCGGAACATAGTTCCCTAATCGCGCGGAATCTGTGTTCTGCCCTACATTAGCCCCTTGCCGGATCTGTTCCAGGATATCCTCTTCCACTCCTAACTGGGCGCTGGGAAAAACTTCTACTTTAAGATTCCCATTTGTTCGTTGAGCTACAGCATCTGCCCATTTGTGGAAATACTCATGATAGGGATCCTGTGTAGTAAGTACGTGATTAAATTTTAACACGTACTGTTTTGTAGCAGCGGGCTCCTTTTGCCCTCCCGCATAGAGGGGCAAAGCAAGCAATGCTATCCCCACCACTAGCGTGAGAAATAGGATAGGTTTTCTCATACCAACCTCCTCTGATATATTTGATACATGATATTATACTAAGATTTTTTGCTTTTGTCCAGACGGAATCTGACGTCTTACTATCAAAATTAAAGGATGTTCTGTCCGTGAGGAGCATGTTAGAGCAAAAATACAGTAGACCTAGTACCAGGCTGCTGTTCAACCATCATCGGAGTACACGATCAGGCGATTCATAATTCCTGATATATACCCTTATTCATCCCGCACCTTAATGTATAGACAGGAAATATTATCCACACCGCCCGCATCCAGACCTGCCTGTAACAGTTGGGGCAGAGGATTTTCCGGATTGTTCTGCAGGATCTCTTCTATTATTGTATGCGAAACATGATCATGAAGCCCGTCACTCGTAATCAGGATTGCATCCCGCTCAGCTTTAATAGAAGGAAGTACACCAAAATCGCAGTATACCGCCTCAGTACCGCCGCCAAAGCAGTTGGATAGAATATTCGGGGGGATAATGGAACTATGGTAGAGTTCTCTCAAAGTATGGTCCCTGGAAATCTGGATCAAGTTCCCATCTTGAAAGCGATACAGACGGGTATCCCCCACATGCACCCAGTACCATACTCCCTGTAGGAGAAGAACACCGGTGAGAGTAGTCCCCAGGCCAGAGAGAGACGGATCCTTTCTCCCCATTTCCTCAAGAACCTTCTGGGTTCTTGCAGTTAGCCCTTTAAACCGTTGCTCCACTTCACCAGGCGTTGCATGAGGGGCCAGGGTTGCAAGCCCCTCGGAGAACACCTGTACGGCCGTCTCACTGGCTACCTCTCCTGCCGCTTCTCCCCCAAGACCATCGGCTACGGCAAAAAACAGTACCCGGTCAGGCATGATTTCTATTTCATCTACTGCCTCATCATCCCGAAGCGATCGAATACCGGTAAATACATAATCTTCATTCCGTTCACGCCTATAGCCGACATGTGAAACCGCATGAACCTCAGCTTTCATAATTTTAGTTTAATTTGCAAATAGGGAATCGACAAGATCAATCCCTACGTAGTTTTTACACAGGCTCCAGCAGGATCTTGATTCCCCTGCGTTCCTCGAACTCACGAAAGGCACGCTCCCATTCGAGAATCGAGTATACAGCAGAAACAAGGGGTTTTAACTGAATTTTCCCCTGTCCTACGAGAGCAAGACCTCGTTTCCATGCATTCCAGGTATGAGACATAGAACCGGTTATTTGAATTTCTTTTTGTACTACTGCATCTAAATCTACAGAGACCTTCCGGCCGAACAATCCCACCTGAGTTAGTTTGCCCCGCTTTTTAAGGAGAGAAATCCCTGTATCAACCGCAGCCTGAGCACCGGAACATTCAATACAGATATCCATTCCCTCTCCATCTGTATATTCGGCCACTACCTCGGTTAGATTTTCCCTCAGCACATCCACCGTTCGATCGATCCCTAATAGCCTGGCGACCTCGAACCGCTCTGCATCGGAC
>JAGODW010000383.1 GCA_017998025.1 Spirochaetales bacterium | reverse complement strand
ACCTCAACGGGTGTCGTGTGCTCTTCCGAGTATATAAAACAGAGCATTGGGGCAGTCCTGAGTATCGGCGTACTCATCCTCTGTACTCTTATAGATTATACCCGGTACAAGGAATGGTCTTTCCGAATCTACACGATCAATATCCTTCTGTTGATCCTTACCCTCATCTTTGGAAAGGTTGTAAATGGTTCTAAGAGCTGGCTGGGAATATGGGAGCTTGGTATTCAACCTTCTGAGTTCATGAAAGTATCAACGATCCTTTTTCTATCCGCCTTTTTAGAACGAAACAAATTGATCCTGACTACCTGGCATGGTTTTCTTCAAGCATTATGTATCGTACTCTTACCTATGGCTCTAATTTTACTCCAGCCTGACTTTGGAACCGCTATGGTATTTATTCCTCTTTTCTTTTTTATTGTTTTTGCGGCCGGGGCCAAAATGGAACATATCCTATTCTTTCTCCTTACCGGACTTCTTACTCTTTTACTTATTATTCTTCCCGTATACGGGAACCTTCTTGCCAAACGTACTCCCCCCTTGTTTGTTCGACTGGGAGATCCAGATGTAGTAACAATGTTGATGATCGCTTCTCTGGGAATTGCGTTTTTTTCCTTTTTGGGTTTATGGATCACGAAAAAACGATACTTATACGTGTCCGGGTATGCAGGGCTTATCCTCTTTCTTGCCGGCGGTGCCTCCCTTGTTTCCCGGAAGTTCCTGAAAAGTTATCAGCTGATGCGGTTGATTGTATTTCTCAACCCTACTGTGGATCCGAAGGGTGCGGGATGGAATATCCTTCAATCTATTACCGCGGTTGGATCCGGAGGATTCTCGGGAAAAGGATTCCTTAAGGGGCCCCATAGCCATTTCCAATATATCCCTCAGCAGAGTACTGATTTTATCTTTTCTATCATAGCGGAAGAGTGGGGGTTTCTAGGCTCTCTTTTGATCCTTGTCTTGTTTGGAATCATTCTATTCCGGGGGATCCGTATCATGCTCGTTACGAAGGATCCCTTCGCGTATCTCGCTTCTGCAGGAATTTGTGGAATGATCTTTTTTCATTTTATGATCAATGTCGGGATGGCCATAGGAATTATGCCTATAACTGGTATTCCCCTTTTCTTTCTCTCCTATGGAGGATCCTCCCTCATCACGGTAATGATTAGTGTAGGTCTGCTGTTGAATTTTCATCTCAGAAGGTATCGGTACTGAATGCATAGAACCCTGGTTCCCGAGAAGGATCTTTCCAGAATTTTAAAAACAGTAGAAAATCCGGGCAGGTACGTTGGGGGAGAGTATGGGATTCATTGTAATTCCGACGCGCCGTTTCGGGTAGGAATCTGTTTTCCTGATCTGTACGAAATTGGCATGTCGAACCAGGCTCTGGCGCAGTTATATGGAATCGTGAATACAACAGAGGGTGCTGCCGGAGAACGGGTCTTTACGGTTGCTTCCGATTTTGAGGAATCATTACGAATCGCAGGAATCCCGTTGTATGGGTTGGACTCAGGCACCCCCCTCTCTGCGTTCGATCTTCTTACCGTCACCTTTAGTTATGAACTTTCTGCAACGAATTTTCTCGCTATTCTTAAAGCAGGTCAGGTTCCTTTACGATGCAGAGATCGGGGAGAAAAGGGCCCTATTGTACTCGGCGGTGGCCCGGCAGCGACAAACCCCTTACCCTTAGGGGAGTTTCTAGAGGGAGTGTATATCGGGGAAGCAGAGGAGGATTTTGCTTCTCTCTTGCCGGAGCTGATTTCACTGAAGAGAAGGGGGGCTAAACGGGAAGATCTTGTACAGAGAATCCGGGAATGCCCTTCGATCTGGTATAAAGGAAAAAAAGAGAAAACAACCCGCTCTGTGTTTCAGAGTTTTCCTGTAGCGCCTTCCTACTCCCGCTGGTTTCCCGTTCCGAACCTAAAAACCGCGCAGGACCATGGGGTTGTTGAGATTATGCGCGGATGCCCGAATGGGTGCCGGTTCTGCCATGCCGGTATATTTTACCGTCCTTTTCGCATGAAACCCTTCTCTCTGGTGCAGGAGGAAGTCTCCTGGGAAGTACTGAAAAAAGGATTCCGGGAAATTTCCCTTTCGTCCCTAAGTTCTGGAGATTATATCGGTATATCTTCCCTTATGAAGAACTTAAATACTTGTTTTCGGGATCGTTTTGTATCTTTCAGTCTTCCCAGCCTTCATATTGAAACTTTTGGCCTGGAACTCTTACGGGATATCTCCGAAGTCCGCAAGAGTGGTTTAACTTTTGCCGTAGAAACTCCTAATCCTGCATTGCAGCGAACCCTAAACAAGCAGGCTGATCAAGAGCAGATTGTACGAATTCTCCTCCGTGCTAAAGAACAAGGATGGAAGCTCGCAAAGTTTTACTTTATGATCGGACTTCCGTTTCAAAATCGGGAAAAGGAAAGAGAGGAGATTATTGAGTTCATCCGGTCTATCCAGAAGAGTACGGGAATCCAGATTCACTTAAACGTTGGCACGTTTATTCCTAAGCCCCATACACCTTTTCAATGGGCAGGACAATTAACAGAAGAACAATCTCTAGAATGTATACAAACGATACGCACCGGGCTTCGCCATCTGCCTGTAAAGGTAGGGTATCAGGC
>JAGODW010000382.1 GCA_017998025.1 Spirochaetales bacterium | reverse complement strand
TCAAGGAAATTAAGTCTGTATCGATTATCGTGGAACTTGCCGTCATGCATGAAGGACTGGTTCCCGATGTCTCCCTCGGAACCCACTTCTTTAACGACCTGGTTGAGATGGATATGCTCTATTTTGCTGTATTTCCAGAACGAAGGGGAAACAGTTTTAACCAGAAGTTTTTTTCTTCAGGACGGAAAAATCTCCTTCCGGAACTGTTTCCCGATGAAACCCGCTGGTCGGACACGGTGATGGTACTGGATAATCTTTCAGAGAAGAATCATCCTGCAATCTATCTCCATGCCGACTCTATGAAGCAGCATGCCATCTGCTACCTGCGGTAACTTTCCTCTTATCGATACCTTATACCAGCCCCTGAGCAATCATCGCTTCTGCAACCCGAAGGAAACCTGCAATATTGGCACCTGCAACCAGGTTTCCCTTTAAGCCGTACGTTTCCGAGGCTTCCTTGCATTGCTGATAGATATTATCCATAATGATGTGAAGCCGGTTGTCAACTTCTTCAAACGGCCAGTTTAACCGCATGGAGTTCTGAGACATTTCCAGTGCGCTGGTAGCTACTCCCCCCGCATTTGCAGCCTTTGCAGGTCCAAAGGCAACTCCGTTATCCAGGAATACCTTTACCGCTTCCGGAGTGCAGGGCATATTGGCCCCCTCGGCAACAACCAGGCACTTATTCTTCACCAGGGTTTCTGCATCCTTCTTTTCCAGCTCATTCTGAGTAGCACAGGGCAAAGCCACGTCACAGGGAATACTCCAGATCCCCTGACATCCTTCCCGGTATTCTGCCGAAGGATGATCCGCCACATACTCTTTTATCCTTCCTCGTTCAACTTCCTTGATTCTTTTAACCGTAGAAAGATGGATTCCATCCGGAGCGTAGATATATCCGTTTGAATCCGAGAGGGCTATTACCTTTGCTCCCAACGATTGAGCTTTTTCTACTGCATAAATCGCCACATTTCCGGATCCGGAGATTACGACTTTTTTCCCGTTCCAATTAGTGTTCTTGCTTTCTAACAGTTTCGTTGCAAAGTATACCAACCCGTACCCCGTGGCTTCTTTTCTTACCAGCGAACCACCGTAAGACAAACCTTTCCCCGTAAGTACTCCAGTAAATGTATTGGTAATTTTTTTATACTGCCCAAAAAGGTACCCGATTTCCCGGGCGCCTACCCCAATGTCTCCTGCAGGTACATCTGTCTCAGGGCCTATATGCCGATACAACTCGTTCATAAAACTCTGACAGAAACTCATCACATCCCGATCACTTTTCCCTTTTGGATCGAAGTCACTTCCTCCCTTTCCCCCTCCGATCGGAGTGGTTGTTAAAGCATTTTTAAACGTCTGCTCGAATCCAAGAAATTTAATGATGCTTAAGTTCACAGAGGGGTGGAAACGGAGCCCCCCTTTGTACGGTCCAATAGCACTGTTGAACTGTACACGGAATCCACGGTTTATCTGGATTTCCCCTGCTTCATTGATCCACGGAACCCGAAAGATCACCTGCCGTTCCGGCTCTACGATCCGTTCCAGGAGGTGAAGACGAGTAATGTCTTTCCTCTTCTCCAACACAGGCTCTATAGACTCTAATACCTCACGAACCGCCTGGTGGAATTCCGGTTCCGCGGGATTCCTGGATACTACGATTTGGTATACATCTTGAGTATACGAGTTTTTCATTCTGACATCTCCTTGTATAAGCGATACTAACCGTTAAATAGGGTGAGTAACGATAGTATTTCATATCGTTCTCTCAAATTCAAGATTTCTGTATGATATACTTATTTTTATGCGGATCGCTGTGGTTGTCCCACCGTTGAGGGATTTTTACTTAACACCCCACCGGATGAGCAGTCTGGGGGCCTGGACCGTTCTAAATCTCTGCCGAAAAATAGGGCAAGAGGCACAACTCTTTATCTTCCCTTCAAAGGAGAAAACCCAGATCCTGCCGCTACCCCGCGAGGCTTCCTACCTGACACCTTACCTGGTTCCCGGAGAATTCGGTTCCCTTTCATTCTTTACCCGTTTTAAACACTACGGCCCTTCCTTTCACCAATGTGCCCATACTCTATCAAACGATACTCCAGAGCTGGTACTAATTTCCTCCTTTGCCTATGCCTATGCAGAAGAAGCGGTTTCCTTAGCCCAGTCCCTACGCTCCCTCCTGCCCCAAACAACGATTGCCGTAGGAGGAGCTGGGCCCAGTGCCTGTCCGCAATTCTATATAGAAAAAGGAAGAGCGAGCCAGGCTTTCGACTTTGTGGTAACCGGGGAGGGGGAGGTCACCTTGCCTGTATTATTATCCGCAGCCCATCGAAAAGCCAATTCGCAATCAATGTTGATTCAAGCAGAACGCTTTACCCGGGAAGAGGAACTATCCCCCAGCATCTCTATTGTAAAAGAAACAAAAAAAGAAGCCTGGGCAGCTGTTTCTTTGAGCCGCGGATGCCCGGCGAAATGTCGGTTCTGTTCTAACTGGCTCTGCCATGGAACCAGGTTCCGTAGAGTTTCGCTGGAGAGCGTGGAAAATGTGGTAAAACAAATAATCCCTGAAGGATTCCAGGTTCATCTGAACTTTGAGGATGATAATCTCCTGTACGACCCTCCGTACTTC
>JAGODW010000381.1 GCA_017998025.1 Spirochaetales bacterium | reverse complement strand
AATTGCCATTTCTCCGGATTTCAGAGATTTTGTTCTAGTTGACCAAAATGGACATATCCTTCAGAGCCCCCGGGAATCTGATCCCTCATTTACTCTGAATGATAGAGATTATTTTCAATCATCTATGAGAGGAGAAGTTTATTTCAGTGGTTTCTTCCGGGGGAAAAATACCCGTATTTCCACACTTACGGTTAGTGCTCCGGTGAAAAGGGAAGGGGAGATAAAAGAAGTAATCGCAGGATATATATCATTATCTAGATTTTTAGAGGTGTTTGCAGAAAATCGTTCCCAGAGTGTAATACAGCTGCTTTTTCTAAATCAACAGGGTCAGGTTATTTCCGATGTAGCCTATGTAAATCAGTATCCTTCAGAACCTCTTATCGATGAGGACCCACAGTTTCAGTATGATGCTTCAATTCTACCTTTAGTACTTGCAGGTAAGGAAGGAGCCTCTGTGTATACTTCAAAGGGGCGAAAAGTCTATGGAGCTTATACCTGGCTAGAAGGTTTACAAATCGGTCTGGTTCTGGAAGCAGAACAAAAAATCCTGGAAGAGCCTCTGAACAGGTTTTTAGCTTCCATAATCCTTCTCGCTCTAACCATTTTCTTTACGTTGCTTATGGTAACGCTTTTCAGCATTCAATACTTAATGCAGCCGATAGATTCAATGATTGACACGATGGAACGAATAATACGGAAAGATACGGTAGGCCCCCTCCTTACTCCCCGGACAGGCAGTCAGATCGACCGCATGATAGTAAAATTCAATGAAATGCGGGCTGTTCTGGATCTCCGGGAACTTCAATCGAAAGACATGGCATCCCGGGATTCCCTTACGGGTTTATATAACTACTCAACCCTGAAAGATTTTTTACGGAAAGAGTGGGAACGAAGGAAACGGAGTGGGAAGCCGATCTGTTTTATTATGGCTGATATTGACCACTTTAAAGGTATCAATGACAGCTTCGGCCATGTAATAGGGGATGCAGTGCTAAAAGAGGTAGGACAGCTTTTAGAGACCTGTGTCCGTGCAGGGGATATGGTTGGTCGGTACGGAGGAGAAGAGTTCGCGATCATCTTAGAAGGGGATGATTCCCGGATACCTGCTCTTTTATCAGAACGTATTCGATCCCAGGTGGAAGAGCATATATTTGTCTTTGATAAAAACCAGATCAAAGTAACTCTGAGTCTAGGATGGGTTTGCCTCGACTCGGTTTCAGTGCAGGATCCTGTCCGGGTCATCGAGGATGCGGACATGGCTTTGTACAGAGCAAAGAGAGGAGGAAGAAACCGTGTGTGTGGGACGGTTCATCCGGATGAGAGTTCCTATCGGTAAGATTCCCTACCGCGATACACATTTTTTCACCAATAGAAGGAATGATCAGGGTGTTCCCGTTTCTACATATTGCCGTGCCGCTTCTATATACCGTTTATAGGTCGATTCTGCTGAACAGAGGAACTCTGTAAGGTATCGGAACCGGATGTCCAGATATTCATGGGCAAGGATATTTCGGAGGCGAACATTTTCTGCAACTTTATCAACCACTTCCGGAAGAAATACCTTAAAGGTTTTTATTCGGGTAAGAGTCTCCCGATACGTTTGAGGGATCGGTTGTTTTTCCGAAGCGATGAGGATTTTGGCAATATCGATCGAACCGTTGACCAGGTTCTCTACCCAGCGTTCCAGGTTGCGTCTAAGGGAAGAATTCTTTGTATACTCTGCATAGGTAAGAGAGGAGAACTGATGTATGTCCCCCAATTCTGAACTAATAAAGTCTATAATTCTACGAACTCGTTCTCTATCTAAAGAAGAGAGGGAAGAGGAGCGATTTTTGATCGCTAGATAGGAGTCGGTAAATTCCAGGTATTCTTCTACCTGACGCCCTGCTTGAAGGAGAATAGTCATATAGAGGGAATAGGATCGGATCGATAGCGGGATTCCTTCGGTAAGAACCGTATATACGATTCTGCAGGGTGCACGGTTTAGCACGAGAAGATCTGTCTCTCTGCCTGAGAGGGTGTCGATATCTCCCCAGATCCTATTTTCCTCCGGGTAGAACACCTCATCTTCCAGTTCCCATACATCCCCATCTGGATAGAAGTACACCCCAACATCCAGATCTGAGGTATCCCGTTCGGTTCCTTTAGTGAGGGAACCAAAGAGAAAGGCAAAGGCCACATCTACGCGCTGGGAAAAGTACCTGCGGAGATCCTCCACCAGTTGTTCGGTCCGTTTTTGCATCCTTTACAAAGCATAGGGAAAGGAAGAAGAGGAGTCAAGGCGGAAGGTATTTGGGGTCAAATAAATTCGTATATGCAACATACGTCTCATTTTTATTTTGCGAAACAGACAGATACAAAAAATCGGCACCGGATCAACCAGTTAAAAAAGCCCCGTTGATGGTAAGTTTCATGTGCGTATAGCTGAACCCCAGCGAAGGCATCAGGGCATCGTATTGTTGACATCAAGGCATCAGGAATACTATCTTTGTTCTATGCGCACTACCCTATCTCTGGACGAAGATGTAGCTACCCAGCTGAAGCAATTGGTAGAAAAAGAAAAAAAACCATTCAAACAGCTGGTGAATGAACTCTTGCGAATGGCTCTTCAATCAAAACGGAGAAAGCCGAAAATTCGGCGTACCCAATACTCCACCCCAACTC
>JAGODW010000380.1 GCA_017998025.1 Spirochaetales bacterium | reverse complement strand
CTCCCTCCCCGGGTCAATTCCTGAGGGGAGGAGATGCCTGTAGCTGTAAGGAGAGTATGAAACAACTCAGGAAAGGTATGTCCTTCCCGGATGTTTTTGAGGAACCCTATGAGCAGGGAGATATCTGGTTCAAGCAGATCGAGGCAGATCGAAGACGCAATTTCTTTGAACACCCGGTATTCCTTTTTTGGAACCCTTCCTGCAGCAGGATATCTCTCTATCAGTTCATCCAGGAAGGTAAGGGGATTTTTCCTCTGTAAAAAAAAGAGTTGACAGATCAGGGTAAACTCGCAGAAAACTCCTTCAGCCTGAGCGGCCAGGGGAGACTGAAAAGGATTGGAGAAAAGCTCTTGCACTGCCCGACCCAGGTACCTTTGTTCAAGAATCCTATCGAGAAGGTGTCCTACCAGCACTCCCAGGGCTACCCCGTAAAGCCCTCCCAGCGAACCAACACAGCCCCCGATTAGTTTCCCTTTCCAGTACCGATTCGAATGTATAGAAACCATACTTCCAACAACTTACTCTTGTACGAATCCGTGTAAACCGTACAAGAGAATCCCTATAAGAAGGATCCCCTGTACTCCCATAAGGATAGCTGCAGCGGTATAAAAACCGAATTCTGTCTTGTCGATCAGAAGTACGGCAAGGATAGAAGTTTCATATTCGTAGAGGGAAAGGAGTATTTTCATCAGGAAAGGTAAAAAAGGCAGAAGAATATAGGTAACCGCAGGGGGGTGAGCAATATAGCGGCTTCTAAGATTTCTTCCGAATACAAAAGCTAACAGAGAAAAATTTAAACAAAAGAAGGGTCCGCAGAGCCGCATCAGTAACGTATGAATTACCGGCGCTTGCTCGATGCCTGCAGAAGCAAGAGTGTCTAATGTAAGTAGGGCCGTAGCAAAGGGTACTTCTTGAGGAGAATGGATTGTTCTCTCCAGGGGAAGCAACTCTTCTGGTTTAATCTGAACAGGGAGGATCGTCGCAGGTTCCAGCGGAGGATCTCCACGAAGATACACAGGAGTTAGGGAGCGTTTCGGATTGGTACGATCCAGGCAGTGCATTAAAAGTACCCCTTCGGTGAATTTCCCGAACGGAGCTCTAAACTGATACAGTACATTTCCTGCTGAATCAATCCCAATCCCCTCAATATCCAGTGCATAGTACGAAACTTCTGTGGATATAATTTCTCCCAGATATAAAAACTCCCGGATCTGGTTTTTTTCTGCGTTCCGTATAAACAGGTTGGATCCTGCGGGAAATTCGGTCAGGAGTGATATTTCGTCTAAGAAAAAGGCTTGTTTCTTAACTTCTTCATACGATTGCTGCAGGTATTTAGCAATCTCAATATCTCTGGGATGGATCTTTTGTAATTCGTAGAAATGGAAGTAGGCGGAGATAGGATCTCCGCGGTTCAGCATTTCATACCCTTCCTTTTTTTGTAAATAGAGAGTTCTCTTTGCTTGCTGATCGGAAGTCAACTCCATACGAGACAGCTGATCCTGTGAAGCGGCTAGAATACGGAGCATCTCGGGATGGGAAGGTTTCAATTTTAGGGCAAGGAGTGAAAAGTATTCTGCAGCAATAAAGTCTTTTTCTGCAAAATAGTTAAGTGCTTTTTGCTGTAGATCATGGAAGGTCAAATTGTGTAAATCGCGTATTGTGCGTTGTTCCGGGATAGGATTGGATGCTGCTATGTTGGATTCTCTTTCTTTTTCAATAATTTTTTCAAGATTTTGTTTTTCCTTATCATCTTCGGGTACCAGGGAGGTGTAGTATTCAAGGTAGAACCGAGCATCAGAGTACCGTTTAGCGTTGCTTGCCGTAAGGGCTTTCTCGATCAGTTTGTTCGTTACTTGCGTACGGCGAATGGATTCCTGTTTTTTCTGTATCCCCCAGGGCAGGACCGCTTCCTGGAGTATTGCATAGAAACAGGAAGCGGCCAGGGAAACAAAGAAAAATTTTCTTAACTGTTTCATCCCCTGTGAAAGAGGAATGCCTATTTCACCGGTGCCCAGAATCAGCGATGCAGCCGTTAGCAGACCGGCAGAAAGAAGGCCGATAAAATTTGTGACAGCGAATTCTACTCCCGCACCCAGGATCCAGGAACCTTTATAGTTCCCCACCCGTAATACAGGTAGTTGGAAGTAGGCATAGATAAAGCTGAATCCTATACCTACGAGGAGAAAAACAGCAATCGTAGCGAGTAGTTTGCGTAGATCGCGATCCATCCTTCCTCCTTACTGGAACCCTGCAGACCGTCTCCACTCATTGAAAGGTCGCATAAAAATCTGGAGTATAAAGCAAAGAACGGCTATACCGCCGTGGAGGATTACAGGAAGATAGAGGGTCAGCTGAGTTCCCAGTATCTCTACTACGGCTGTCCCAAGGATTTGATCTGCCAAACGGAGAATTCCTGTTGTACATAGGGGGAAGGAAAGAGCCAGGATAAAGTTGAATAATATCCAGCGGGAAGAACGCATAACCGTATGTAAAGAAACGAGAAATAGGATGAAGCTGGTACTATAGAGAAAAGCCCTGGAGTCAAAGATATGTGCTGGAGAAATAAGCTTGCTAAAGTAAGCGATATTTTTCCATAGGATAGAAAGTACACGGGGCTCTTTCCGGGATATACGCTCGTGAAGGGAAAGGTTTTCCCCGGTCTGCAA
>JAGODW010000379.1 GCA_017998025.1 Spirochaetales bacterium | reverse complement strand
GGGAAGGGGGAGTATGAACCGAAGCTTAAGGAAGGGCTGGGGATAAGCTCTCTCGCAGCCACCTGCCTGGAACTGCTGGGGTTTATTCCTCCAGCTGAGTACGATCCCAGCGTGCTAAAAGAGAAATGAATCTAGTTTATTTTCGCACTTGCTAGAAGCTTTACTCTTACATTACACTGCTTGTATGTTTCATAAGCATCATAGGGTTTCTCCGGAAGATTGTAGGGAGCTTGGCTCATCTTTTGCCGAACTGATTGTGCGGTCTAAAATGTTTCTCCAGGGCTCCCTCCATGTTCATGTTATTGTGAGTCCCACAGCAGGATTTTTTCGTCATCCACTTCAGGTTCAGGAGACGCTTTCCTGGTTACGAATGATTGTTCTGGATACCGCTATGGTGATAGAGCCTAACCCGGATAGTCGAATTTCCGTTCATGTAGGCCAATACAAGGGGCATCCGGCTGTTCTGGCAGGGGAAATTGCAGAATCTCTTATTCTCCAGCAGGGAATCGACAAGGATCCATCCCTCCACTGTATCCTTTCCCTGGGGGGGGATGGAACGCATCAAGAAATATTAAACGCACTGGTCGAGTTGCCGCCGGAGGTACTGGAAAAGATTCTTGTTTTCCGCCTCCCCCTGGGAACAGGAAACGATGGGGCCGATGTTGCAGATATTGCGGCTGCGGCTAAAGTCCTCCTGCAAGGGTGTGATCAGGAAATGATCTCTGCGATCCGGATTCAACCTTCTGGCTTTAAATCGGTGTATGCGTTCAATATTGCCAGTTTTGGGATGGATGCCTTTGTTACTCATACTGCCAATCAATTAAAAACCCGATTCAATACCGATATTTACCGAAAAATTGCCGATATTTCCGTACTGATCTATCCGTTTCTATTTCCAGCGAAACCTGTGGTATTAGAAATAAGAGGAAATGCAGGAGAGAGGGATACGAGTGAAGGGTTGTATGTGCTTATAGCATTTGGTGTTTCCGGGCATCGGAGCTATGGTAACCATAAATGGATTCTTCCCCGCGAAGCAAATCTCTGCGCCATTATAAACCGTTCTCTGCCAAAAAAAATCCGGTTAAAAAATCTTTTATATGAGGGAAAACATATAGGAGAACCGGGAGTATTGTACAGAAAAGCCTCCCAAATCGTAGTAAATTGTGATACTTCTCTCTATCTCCAGTATGATGGAGAAGCGGTTCGACTGGAACCGGACAACTTCCCCTGTACTCTGGAATTAGTCTCCACCCCTATTCGATCTATTCGACCGCTGAAACGGTAGCCAATCGTTCAAGGGCCCGGGAAATAGAGGCTTTTTGAGTTTCTGTAAAGGTCCCGAGGGTTTTCATTCTTTTCCGCGGTACATCCAGCCGGAGGTTCCCCGGGGTTCCTGTACTGGTCCGTAGAGATAAAGCAGAATCTGGATCCTTTTGCGTTAACGAATCGAGGGATTTCCCTACTTTCTTGTACGCTTCCCGGAAGGGGATTCCTCTCTGCACCTGCTCATACACCGCATCCGTAGCAAAAATATCCGGCGTAAATCCCTTTCGAAGGGCTTCTTCATTTACTTTCAGGTTTTGGACAAGAAGGTTCGTTACCTGTACCATCTGGAGACAGAGAGACAACCCCCGGAGGAACGGCTCTTTGGTTTCCTGAAAGTCCCGATTGTATCCGGAGGGAAGAGAACGGATAATACTTTTCACCATCAGGGCATAGGAACCCAGTACAGCAGCTTTTGCCCGGGTAAGTTCCAGGCCGTCGGGATTTTGTTTTTGAGGCATGATGCTGGAACCGGTACAGAATTCACGGGGCAGGGAAAAGTATCCTATTTCTGGAAGAGAAAATAGGATAAGGTCGGTAGAAAGTTTGGAAAGGGTAATCCCGATCTGATCGAGACCCTCAAGGATCATTGCTTCCAGTTTTCCTCGAGAATTGTTCGCAGCCAGTACATTGTTCTGTACAGAGGAAAATCCCAATAGTTCTGATGTATACTCCCGGTCAAGGGGGAGAGGAGTCCCATAACTGGCAGCAGAGCCGAGGGGGCACCGGTTCCAGAGTTCGTAAATCCGCTGGAGGAGCTCTAAAGCGTCCAGGAGTTCTTCTCCGAACGCAGAGAACCAGAGACCCAATGAACTGGGCATAGCGAGCTGGGTGTGGGTGCGTCCCGGCATGGGCACGTTCTGGTAGATTTTTGCAGAGTTCAGGAGAGTACAGGTAAGGGCAAGCGTTTTCTCGAAGATGTCGAGAAGCTGTTCACGTCCGTAGATGCGAAGGGCGGTTAGGACCTGGTCGTTCCGGGAACGGCCCGTATGGATTTTCTTTCCTATTTCTCCCAGCCTCTCTACCAGGCGGTTCTCAATGGCTGTATGGCAGTCCTCATCTTCCTGCCGGATCCGGAATAACCCTTTCCGGGCATCCTCTATGATGTTCACCAATTCCCTGTGAAGGGCTTCCTCTTCCAGGGGAGTTAAGATTCCTACCTTTAGCAACATCCGGGCCTGGGCCAGACTGCCGAAGCAGTCGGGAATCACCAGGTCCTGATCCAATAGATAGTCTTTACCTACCGTATATTCTTCAAGTAGCGTATCGATTTTATAATCTTTATCCCACAGTTTTGACACGTTCCCTCTCCTGCATTTGAAGGTTCAAGACTACCTGGCAGGGCGGGA
>JAGODW010000378.1 GCA_017998025.1 Spirochaetales bacterium | reverse complement strand
GAGTTTATCCTGGCCATAGATTTCTCCGGTACAGATCATAGGAACGGTGTAGTGGTGCCCCCGTACGATAGTCTCGATCTCTCTGAAATTCAGCTGCCGGGGATCCCGTACCATCAGTTCCACATCATCGTATCCGCAGGCAACCAGAGCATCGAGGGATTCCCGGAAGTCTCCCTGATAGGAGGTAACCCCCGGTGCCCGGTACACTTCGGGGGTTGAAACCTGATAGCAAAGTTTCATATCAGAGGTTCTTTACGGCCTGTACCAGGTTTTCTGCCGTAAGTCCATACAGTTTGAATAGGCTTTTAGAGTCACCGGATCTGCCGAATCGGTCCTGGATGCCGATCCGAACTACTTTCGCCGGGTGATGGGTTGCGGTTACTTCGCTTACCGCCCCTCCCAGTCCGCCTATAATGCTGTGGTCTTCTATAGTTATGATCCCTTTTGTTTCCCGGGCAGCTTTTAGAACGGCTTCTTCATCGATTGGCTTAATCGAGTACATATCGATAACCCGTACCTTGATTCCTTGCATTTCAAGCAACTCTGCAGCATCCAGTGCAACGGCAACCATGTTTCCGCAGGCTAGAATCGTTCCATCGTAGCCTTCTGTAAGTTGCTTGCTTCCCCCAACTGGGAATTCTTCCCTATTGGAATAGAACTCTTCTGCAGGGTCTTTCCCAAAACGTAGATAAACCGGCCCTTCAATAGAGGCTGCGATGCGGATCAGTTTCCGAGTTGCGTTGGGAGTAGCAGGGACAAGAAGGATGATCGAAGGAATACTCCGAATAATCGCCATATCTTCAATGGCCTGATGGGTGCCTCCGTCTTCCCCTGTTTCCAGACCGGCATGGGTACCTGCAATCTTGACGTTCAGTTTTGTGTAACAAACAGCATTTCGGACCTGTTCTACCGCACGCATACTGGTGAACACACCGAACGAAGTGGCAAAAGGGATCTTTCCACAGGATGCCAGCCCTGCGGAAACTCCGATCATATTCTGTTCCGCAATTCCAACTTCGATGAACCGATCGGGAAACTCTTTTCTGAACACGAGAGTCCCGGTTGATTTTCCGGCGTCGGCATCAACCACTACGATCCGGGGATTCTCCTTTCCGAGTTCTATCAGGGTTTCCCCATAGGCTACACGATTCGCCACACTCAGTACCTTTGTTCTGTTCATTCTTCACCCCCCAATTCCTTCAAAGCCTGGGCCAGTTGTTCATCCGTGGGAGCCCCCCCATGCCACTGAGCTTTCCCTTCCATAAAAGAAACTCCTTTGCCCTTTATCGTATCTGCGATAATCATAGTAGGTGTACCGTGCGGTTGATTTGGAATTCCGTCGAGGGCTTCTATAATTTGCTTCATATCATGACCATCGATACGAACTACGTTCCAGCCAAACGCTTTAAACTTCGCTTCCGGATCCCCTAGATCCATGATTTCTTCAAGGGTTCCGCACATCTGCACTTTGTTGAAATCTAGAATCGCGACGAGGTTTCCCAGTTTATGGTGCACTGCTGTCATCGCTGCCTCCCATACCTGTCCTTCCTGTAGTTCCCCGTCTCCGAGCAACACGTATACCTTGTAATCTTTATTATCCATCCTGCCTGCAATCGCCATTCCGGCTCCGACGGATAGATACTGACCCAGGGAGCCTGTTGACATATCAGCTCCTGGTACGGTAATTCCTACTGCTCCCTGTAGCATACCGCCGGTCTTCCGGAATCCTTTCAATTCTTCCAGGGGATAAAACCCACGATGAGCCAGTAAGACAAATAACGCAGGTGCAGCATGTCCTTTGCTTAGAATAAAACGGTCCCGGTCGGGCCATTTCGGATTTTTTGGATCGATCCGGAGTTTATAGTAATAAAGGACTGTTAAAATATCCGCTGCCGAGAGGCTCCCCCCCGGGTGTCCAGACTTCGCCGCATGAATAATTTTCAAGCAGTCAATTCTTACCTTCCGGGCTGCTTCCTGCAAAAATTGAATATCCTTCAAAGTGCTCCTCCCTAACTCTTTAAAATTCGAATTACTTCTGCGGGATCCGTAGCATCTACCACAGAACTCCCTGCTACCAATATAGTGGCTCCTGCTTCGCGAACCATTCGGAAATTTTCCAGATTAATTCCTCCGTCTACGGATATTTCAATGTTGAGATTCCTCTGAGCTATCCTGTTTGCTACCTGTTCGATCTTCCGAAGGATCTGGGGAATAAATTTTTGTCCTCCGTATCCTGGATTGACCGACATGAGAAGAACAAGGTCGATATCTTCATATATATACTCAAGCGCTTCCGGGCTTGTAGCGGGATTTAGCGACACTCCTGCTTTTTTGCTACACCCTTTTATTCTGGAAATTAGTCTATGAAGGTGTACACCAGCGGATGATTCTGGATGCACTGTAATACTATCTGCACCGCATTCTGCAAACTCTTCAATATATCGCAGGGGATCATACAGCATTAAATGTACGTCCAGAGGTTTTCCCGTAACCTTGCGAATTGCTCGAATCATGGGCTGACCAAAAGACATATTCGGAACAAACACACCGTCCATTACATCACAATGGATCCAATCTGCACCCGCTTTATCCAGCATTTTCACCGTATCCGCAATGTAGCCAAAATCAGCTGTTAATATAGAAGGAGAGATTTTCACCATACTGTGTTCCTCTTTTGTTTCAAAC
>JAGODW010000377.1 GCA_017998025.1 Spirochaetales bacterium | reverse complement strand
AACCTCTGCCATTGGGGGGGTATTATCTACAATGATTTTCCGGGGCTCTGATTCGGCCTTATTCCCTCCATCATCCCAGGCTTCTAAAATATACGTATACACTCCGTCCGGAACAGTATTTCCTCCCTCATCCTTTCCATCCCAGGTAATTACTTCAGGAACCTCCAGTTCCGGTTTTTTCATGAATCCGAGGGATATGAAGATCCTTGCAAAGAACCCGGGCTCTCGTTCGTCCCTGTTTTGCCAGATCCGTACCGGATTCCCCTTTTCATCCCGGATGGTTAACCGGTACTCTTTAATTACCATTTTATTTTTTCGATCCGGTTCAATCGTTATTTTGATAGAAGCAGAATCTTTTACCCCTGGCGAAGACACGGGGGATAGGTACTCTTCCTCTTTTTCTATAATTACCTTCGGAGGAAGTTTTTCCGAGCTCCCTCCTGCAAAGAGTACCGGGCTTACTACCGATACCAGAAGGATAAGGCATAGTCCTGTCAGAGTCTTTTTTTTCATGAAACCCTCCCCATAGCATGATACCCCAGACTATCCATCCTTACAAGGAACGAGAGCGATTCTTAGGAACATACTGGGCTATTCCCCATTTTCCGCTGGTAAGCCAGGCAGGATCCTCCTTAGAGAGCTTTTTCGCTTCCTCCGCTGAGAATCCCACCAGGATTTCACTTTTCAAGGTTCGAAGCACCGCTAAATCGGCGGGGAACCACTCGACCAACGCTTCCAGAGGAGTTGATATGGGCCATTTCCTATCTTCCAGGAGTCGTCGATAATTCGCATCCCCTTTAAAGATCACCAGATCACTCCGGGCAAATTGGTCCTTCAATTCAGCAGGCAAAGCAGGGAAATGACACGGCCCATTCCAGAAGTAGTGCCCTAGCACCTCTAACCGTCCCTGCTCATGGAAGAATGCCAGCCGATGACCCATTTCGAAGAATCTTTCACTCGTATGCAAACGGTTGATTGTATGTAGAACATCCTTCTGCAGAGCATCGGAGACAAAGATAGGGGCATCTTTTCCATGAAGAACAATTTTTACGCTGGTATTATCTTTTCCGTCCTGTCTGGATAAAAAGATATCTGCAAAGTGAAGATCACAGACCAGTTCCGACCCTGCATTATCCAGGACGATATCGATTCGTTCTGCCGCTTCAACCCGGGAGGTAAGGGCATCCAGATGATCGATCAATAGGTCTTCCGGATGCGTATGATGCACCTGCTTACGCCCCCGCTGAGCTATAGAATCGATGGATAAATCAACCCGATTTCCTTTCAACATGAGGAGTAAAGAAGAATATAGATCACGACTACGATGAAGGGTTCGCTCCCATGCCGGTTCCTGTAGAAGTTCTTTCAGTTCACCCTCTTTCTGGGGAAGATACGGATCAACCTGAAAAAAAGATGAATTGGGATTATAGTATCCTGCAGCAATAAGCACTCGAAAGTATAGATATGCTTCAGAAAAATAAAAAGGGAGATCGATCCAGCGGTAATTGATCCAGGGTCGTATTTCCCGCTTCCAATCTGCCGCTTCTTCCGGCCGAAACCATTCCTCTGATACCTCTCCTGTTTCAAAAGGGTCTGTTATATACCCCAGAGGAATTTGCTGCATCAAGGCAAACAGGGACTCCTGCTCTCTACTTCCTGCCGGTCGTGCCTCCGACACTTTTTTAAGAATCCCGGCGAACCGGTTCTTTACCGTATATTCTGCGAAAGACCCTGCCTCGTTGTTCATGTAATATTCCATGCCATAAAAGTACTGTGAGGAACCTATCATGACAAGAAACAAGCTTACCCCTTTTTCAACGGAGCAAAAGGCCTTCTACCTGCTGTTAAGTTTGCTACGACTTTGCCGCTGAGACATGCGGAAATAACGCCCCCCGGCCACATGCTATACTGCCCGCATACCCTTACATTCGAAAGCGGGGTATGAATCAGGTTTAAACCGGGCAGCCAGAACACGGGAGACTGCTCAGTATCGTAACACCACCCGCCGGTAGCTCCGTTAGTATTGAGAGTGAAACGTTCCAGAGATAGGGGAGTTCCTACTTCATAGTAGGCGATGTCTTTTTTTAAACCGGGGACAACGTTTTCTGCCGTTTCAATCAGATGCATTCCGATTTCACTCTTAAACTGTTTGTATAAGGTACTCCGGGGATACGCCCCGGAACCGTTAAGCCAGTGGTTTTCCCAGGGATAGGAACTAAAAGTCTGCAGAACAAGGGTAGTATGCCCTGGAGGGGCAGCCCTGGGATTCTCCAGGGCAAAATGGTTTAGCACAACCCATAGGGATCTATGTACGTCTCGGGGAGAGTAAGGATCAGGGAAAATTACCTCGTAGTTTGGAAAATAAAAGGTATGATGTGCCTGGAGTTTTTGAGCCATCTCCGGGGGGGAGGTTTTAAGCCCCAGGTATACATTTACCATTGCTTCGGTGAGCCGGGCGGATTCTATACGATTCCTGAGTTCAGGATCCCAGAGGGCAGGATCGATCAGCGAACCTACCAATCTCTTATAATCGCCCCCATAGATAAACCGCCCTGCGGGTATCCGTTCCCCTTCTGCCGTCTCCACAGCTACGGCCTGCCTACCCTCGGATACGATCCGAACAATCCGGGTATTGAGTAAAATAGTCCCTCCTTCCCCGCGAAACCGGGAGGCAAGCAAATCATG
>JAGODW010000376.1 GCA_017998025.1 Spirochaetales bacterium | reverse complement strand
CACCACTTCGGGAGGGGATTCTTTCTGATCTAAAGAAAGGAACGTCCCCACCAGGTTTCTTACCATATGCCAGAGGAAGGATATCCCGGTAATCCGAAACACCAGGAAAGGGCCTTCCGGGAAAAACACCGCTGAATGAACCGTACGGACCTTCGATGGGTTGGGATCTCTTAAAGCGGAGAAACTGGTAAAATCATGGGTACCTAGAATAAAAGCAGCCATCTTATTCATTCGAGCAAGGTTTGGGCGAAAAGAAGTCCAATGACAGTACCTCCGATAGTACGGGGGCACAATAGGCTTCGGATAGATATAGTATCTATATTCCCTCAGTCGGGCATCAAACCGGGCATGGAAAGTTTCCGGGACTTCCTCGCTCTGAAGAGCCCGTACATCAAAAGGAAGAAGAGAGTTCACTGCAGGGGTGAATCTATCTATGGGTATAGAATCAATGTCTGTAAAGAAGTTGATTACCTGTCCCACTGCATGAACCCCCGAGTCTGTCCTGCCTGCCGCATGAATATGCACAGGATGCTTATGTATCTTTTCCAGCGCTTTCTCTACCTCAGATTGGACAGTTCTTCCTTCCCGCTGTGTCTGCCATCCTAAAAAATCGGTCCCATCGTAGGACAGAACAATCCGAATATTCCGTCTACTCATCTCCTTCTATTTCCTCCGGCTCTACGGAAACCCCGGCCTGTTCCAGTTCTTTGTTGATGCTTTCATACAGTTCCCGGGCTTGATCCAAAAGAGCGGAAGGCTTTTTTTTAGAGGCTCTTCCCATTCCAAAAATTTTCGCTACGTACCGTTTAGCATTAGAAAGATCTTTTATCCGCTTCTCCTTGTCCTCTCGCGGTCCATACAATAAATCCAGCAACCCGTTCAGATACAACACTCCATCATACCCATAATCTTTGTCTATATCGGGTCCCAATATTTTCATTCCTGACATCGGTTCTACCCCTGTTTGTTCTCGCTCTACTGCCAACAGATAGAAAAAGCGGGCTTTCCGATAAAAATTCAAGGCCAGATAGTCGTAATTTTCATTAGGCAATTTTCGGTGTAGATCGTTACAGCACCAGGCGGCGCGGAGACAGCAGATTCCCTGTTTTATCGTAGGTGAAGCATCTTTGAGAAACGAATCGTAACAGAATACCGCGAGAGCATACGAAGCTACCCCTTCCTTAAGGGTACGGGGTTGTGTGAAATCCAGCTCAGGGAAAATAGGCGTAAGAATTTCTTTCCGTTGGTCTGCTAATTCTGCAAGTGCACTTTTATTTTTTTCCGGCGGATTAGAGAAATCCTGAGGAAAGGCAGCAAAAAAACAGTTCGGACATACGGTTATAGCGTAAATCAGAGGAAATACTTCTCCGAATTTTTTTGAAGGCTCATACAAACGGCGGAGATCCCGGGTCATAGGCCCTGCAATCAAACGCCCCCCCCCGGTCATGAGCTCTTCCCTATAGAATTCTTTCTCACATAAGGGGCATTGTACAGCATTCTTTTGAAAAAAGGTTAGACTTTTTCCTGATTCTTCCATTACTTACCCTTCTCGTACTTAACCTTCTATGACTACGATTGATAGAGCGTAATCTTCTTCATGGGTTAAAGATACATGTATCTTTTTCCCTCCTAGCTTTCTGAATATTTCTAATGCCTTCCCTTCCAGGAGAAGTTCTGGTTTCCCATGAGGATCATTTACTACGTTAATGTCCCGGAGCTGAATTCCGTAAAGACCGGTCCCTATAGCCTTTCCAAAAGCTTCCTTTGCAGCAAATCGAGCTGCCAATGATAGAACCCGATTCCTCCCGTTCTTTCGGGTAGTTTCGAGCTCCTGTGCATGAAAGTACCGCTCATATAGTCCGGGAATGGATTCCCATTTGCGGATTCTATCAACCTGTATTACATCAATCCCAACACCTAAAATCATCAACTTTCACTCCTTGTGCTCAACAATAAGGGTTACCTGATTCGGTTCATACCGTAATACCAATAACCCCGAAGGAATATCTGTGCGGGTCGGCATAGTATAGGTACCGGGACCGACAATTCCTCTGCAGTCTACCACGAGACGCACCTGCCCAGATTCAATAGTATCCAGAAGGGATTGCCCCCCTTGAACGCGAATAGTGCCTTTCGGCAGATCCTTGGTAAGCCGTAAATCGGGTCGAAGGTCCAACACAACGATGTTTACTTCTTCGAAAGTTTTCAAAATAGTAGTTTCCTGGACAAATCCTCTGAACTCCACCACATCCCCTGCCGGGAAAAAAAGGAGAGGATCATTTCTTAGTAACCGTACTTCCGTTATAAAGTCTCCTTTTTTCCCCGTTAGATCAATCTCTTCCGTAGGTACCGAAGAAAGATTTTTAATTTTACTTGCAGGTCCTTCTACTGTAATTAGAGAAGGGGAAACGTAGTACTGGGAAAGCTCGTATCCTGATAGCAGCGTTCCTTTAAAGGTAGGAATGACTTCCACCCGTTTCTGAACCTTCCGCTCTATGGAAATCATTACTTCTACCGGTTCCACCCGGAACTCCATCAAGTTAGGGTCTTCAACAACGCGTTTTCGTTTTATTTGTACAGGGGCACGGTATGTGCCTTCTTTGTTAAATTGAGAAAAATCAACAATCGCCTCTATGTCGTTTTCCGAAAAATCGGATAGATTTTGATCCCTCCCCCGAACCGTAACTCGAACCCTTCTTGGG
>JAGODW010000375.1 GCA_017998025.1 Spirochaetales bacterium | reverse complement strand
TGTCTACCGTTACCTGAAATTCCCCCATGCTTTCTAGCAGGCTTGACTGGGTGCGCGGAATCGTCCGATTAATCTCATCCGCCAGAAGAACGTTTGCTGAAACCGGCCCGGGATGGAAGTGAAAATCTCCTGTTTTAGGATCGTACACAGAAAACCCCGTGATATCGGAAGGAAGGAGGTCCGGTGTAAATTGCACCCGCTTAAACGTACCTCCAATGCTGCGGGCAAGGGATTTCCCCATCAATGTTTTCCCGATTCCCGGAACATCCTCCAGAAGAACATGCCCCTCGGCAAGGAGGGACGCAACTAAAAGCTCCAATGATAGCCGTTTGCCGATAATTACCTTGCTCATATTCTGGATAAGAGACTGCAGTTCCTCAACTCCCAGGTTTAAAGCTTCGGTTGGTAAAGAATTTGGCACATTCAGATTATCCAGAATTTCCACTGCTAACTCCTACGATCCAGGAATTGTTCCCTTCACTTTTAGGCTGTATAGTAGCTCTTATCCTCGTTTCTATACAACTAGACAATACATAGGGTTCTACCTATCGCCTATCAAATTTAGAATGGTGGATAAAAAACCCTCACTATTCATTAATAAATAGTGAGGGTTCACAGCTTTAATTCTTTATAGCGTGACTGTTACCTTAGGAGATTATTTTTTCTAGCGTAATCGATACCGGCTTTTTCCCATTCAAGACCACCCAATTTATCAAATTCTGCAACCCAGGCCTTCCAGTTAGCAGGAGTAAGCTCGCGAGCTCCAATGGCAAACTCCACGACTCCCTGTTCATAGAAACGTTTCAGATCTGCAGAGGGTTTTGGAAGAGTATCAGACCCAATTGCCGGAGTCCAGGGCCGTTTCTGCATATCCCGCAGTACTGCAAGAGCACTCATAGTTTTACCAGAGTAGGGCGCCTTATAGGTAGGATAGCGAGCCATTAATTCTATATCACTATTGTAGAACACCATATTTCTTAACTGAGTAAAAGGCTGCATTTCAGGTTTACTGAAACCTTTTGAAGGATCCGGTAAACCTTTTTCAGTTGGAACTCCATTTTCATCACGCACATAGTTTACGCCTTCTTCACCCCAACCCAGCAAAAAATACCCTTCATCCGTTGCCATCCATTCAAGTAATTTTGCTATGGCTGGTCCTTTACCCGCTTTTGCGGCTTTGGCAGAAAGGGCATAGATACGGTAGCTTTGTGTATATACACCCACCGACTGTTTTCCCTTGGGTCCTTTCGGAGGATCAATCACCATCCATTGTCCGTTGGGAAAATTCTTGTCAAACGGTGTGTAGTTTGATTCAGAAGCATACGCTGCATTCTGTTCTCGCATAATGCCAAACCGTCCCTGTTTCCATGCAGCACGAAAATCATCCTTCTTGTAGCTCGGCCAGTTTGGATCGATGACTTTTTCATCTACCATTCGTTTTACATACGCCAGGGCATCATAATATTCTGCCTTTCGTACATTCAACCCGGGATTTTCCTTTGTTAAATTCCATGTCCCTTCTACACCAAAGGCACCAAAAATAGGATCAAAACGTCTGCCTAAACCTTCCTCATAGTTATTTATTTCAATAAACGCGCCAAATCCATACGTATCATTTCTCCCATCCCCGTCTGGATCATTAAAGGTAAAAGCTTTCATTACCTGGAAGTATTCCTCTGTCGTAACAGGGACTTTAAGACCCAGCTTATCTATCCAATCTTTTCGGATCAGTACTCCTTCATTTTTTGCTACAGAACCTGGAAAAGCAAAACCGTACGATTTACCATTTATCGTGGTAAAAGCACGGCTATCTGCATCAAAATACCGCTCGAGGCGGATCGGCATAAGAGGATATAAATCATCTACGGGAGCTACCAGTCCTTGATCGACTAGCGTTACCCATACATCACGGCTAACCATAAAAAGATCCGGGAGGCTGTTAGCAGCTGCAGCTGTATTGATTTTTACATCCTGGTCTTGATTAGCAGAAGGAAGAGCCGTAAGTTTAAGATCAATATTAAGTTTATCTTTTATGAGCTTTAAAACTTTCCAATCTGCGGGGGGCGGCCCGGCTTCCGTTACTGCTGCACCATACCAGAGCTCAATAGTAACAGGCCCTGTTGCAGCTCCCGTTTTTGCCCCTGCTTCACCTTTTCCTGCTGCAAATATTGGATACCCCAAACATACTGTCACCCCTAGAGCGACCAGTATCTTCACCCATTTCTTCATATCTGTGCCTCCTATAAATTTCTATAACTATCAATCAAATGATTGATAATTTCTTAACCCTTGATACTTCCAAGAAGCGTACCTTTGGTAAAATATTTCTGAATAAAAGGATACGCAATAATCATCGGAATAGCTGCCATGAATACACTGGCTGCCTTTATAGATTGTACCGAAGCTTCTCCAAAAGCGCTTACCTCAACAAATTCATTCATTCCACTCGCCAGAAGAATGTTCCGTAATAATATAGGTAAAGGTTGAAGTTCACTCTTGTTTAGATAGATCATCGCATGGAGAAAATCATTCCAGAAGGACACGCCATAATAAAGACCGATAGTAAGCAGAATGGGCTTGGACAGGGGTAATACAATACGTAACAGCACATACCATTCAGAAGCTCCATCGATTCGGGCAGATTCTTTTAGCTCTTCAGGGATTCCTTCAAAGAACCGTTTCATGATAAGAAGATTATAGGTACTGATCGCTCCCGGAA